>CAYQXW010000065.1:0-9537 GCA_964421615.1 uncultured Planctomycetales bacterium | reverse complement strand
CCATAATCAACTCTGCATGCCCATCATCATCTTCAACAACAAGAATTGTAATTTCTTCTTTTAAATTACTCATCTTCGCTCCTTTGTTATTTTTTTATAGGTATTTGAACAAAAAACTTACTGCCAACACCTTCTTGGGATTCCATCCAGATTTTTCCATTATGCCGTTCAACTATTCTTTTCACAACAGTTAACCCTACTCCCTCACCTTCTACCTTGCTATGCGTATCTAATCTATAAAATAATTCCCAAATTTTATCTTGATATTCTTTAGCTACTCCCTTGCCATTATCAGAAATAGAAAAAACCACATTTTCTCCTACTGTTTGCCCTGAAATTTTAATAGACAATAATCGATCACTATCCCTATACTTTATAGCATTATCTATAATGTTGGAAAAAACTTGGTTCAACTTATTTTTATCACCATAACACATCGGTAAACAAGAATCAACTTCGACTTTAGCCTGTATTGATTGAATTTGAAAGCCCATAGTTTTAATAATGGATTCAAAGAAAGAATTCATATTTATCTCTTCTTCCTGCAAAGAAACTTTGCCAGTACGGGATACTTCCAATAACCCATTAATCAGCAGATTCATTTTATTCCCACCGGCTTGAATATAATTTAACGCCATTGGAATTTTTTTATCAGCTAAATTATCCATTTGCATACGCAAATCTTCAGGAATTCTTTGATCTTTCAAAGTAGGCATCAAATCCTGGCAAATTTTACTTAAGTTTTGAGAAAACCCTAGAATATTAATTAAAGGTGACCTTAAATCATGAGAAGTAACATAAACAATGCTTTCCAATTCCTTATTTATACGAGATAACTCTCTCAACAACTTTTCCCTTTCTTGTTCGGCTTCTTTACGCTGAGTTATTTCTATATTTGTTCCTTCAAAATACAATAAACTGCCTTTATTATCACGTACTACATGTATATTCACTAAAACCCAGATTTTAGTTTTATCTTTTCGGAACATCTGCACTTCAAAATTTTCGACCTTATCATTTTTATTTAATAACTCTTTTAATCTTTCCCTATCTTCAGCATTTACATAAATTTGGTTTCCAATATCAGTCACATTTTCAATCATTTGTTCAGGACTATTAAACCCAAACATTTTCGCGAAAGCAGGATTAACACTGAGAAATTTTCCTGATGGTGTAGTTTGATAAATCCCTTCAACTGCATTCTCAAAAATAGTGCGAAATTTTGCTTCACTCGTCACTAACGCCATTTCTATTTTTTTACGCGAAGAAATATCTTCTGAAACTTTCACATAATGAGTTACAACTCCCTGATTATTTTTTAACGCACGAATATATGCATCTTCCCAATAAAAATTACCATCCTTTTTTTTATTATAAAATTCCCCATGCCAAATTTGGTTATTCAATAAATCATCCCACATTTTTTTATAAAAATCCTGGCTTTGAAATCCGGATTTTAAAATACGCATATTTTTATTTTTTAACTCTTCAAATGAATATCCGGTGATTTCAAAAAACTTGGGATTAGCATATTCTAGATTTCCAGTTAAATCGGTTATAATTACGATTGACGGGCTTTGCTCCACAGCCTGCGATAATTTTTTCAATTCATTCTCAAACTGGCGTTTTTGAGTAATATCTTCTCCAGAACTTAACGTTTCCCGAGGATATCCATTCTCATCTTTTAAAATAACATTATGCCAAGCAATTAATCTTTCCTCTTTATTATCAAAAGTTAAAATAGAATTTTCGAAATATTCACTTTTCTGAACACTATCTTGACTCATAAGCTCATTAAAAACTTTTTTAACTTGTTCCCTATTTTGTTCAGGTAAAAAACTATTAAACCAATTTTTACCAATAACATCCTCTTGTTTGCAATGTAAAACCTCACAACCTTTTTGATTTATCAAATTTACTGTTTGATCTTTTCCAATAGCAACCATCATTACACCCGCAACATCCAAATATTTCTGCGCTCTAAACTTTTCTTTCGCTAATTCATCTTCGATTTTTTTTCTTTCTGTAATATCGCGTGCAGCAGCATATATTTTATCCCCGGAAGGGACGGATTTCCATTCAATCCAACGGTACGAACCATCGTTGCTGCGATAACGATTAACAAAATCCAAAACTTTATTTTGCGCAGCAAGCTCGCCCAAGGCATCAAAAGTATTTTTCAAATCATCAGGATGAACAAAATCTAAAAATTTCTTCTTCTCTAGAGTTTTTATATCTAATCCTAAAACTTCTTCCCACTGCTTATTTAATTTACGAAAATTCCCTTGCGTATCTGCAATGCATAATAGATCCAAAGACAAATTAAAAAATTGATCTAACTCTTCTGTTTTTTCTTTTAAATTATTCTGTGTTTTTTTAGATTCGGTAACATCCATCGCTGTTACTGTATATCCCAATTCTAGATTATTACTATCTACCGGCGCCGCACTAAGAAAAACATCTATCATTGCACCATCTTTACGCTGCCACTTTGTATCCATGCTAGTTCTTTCTATAGTTGAATATAACAACCTTCCTACTTTTTCAAATTCAGCCTCATCAGCATAAATCATACGAGAACTTTTTCCCAACAATTCTAATTCAGAATACCCTAGAATGTCACAAAAAACCTTTGTCATTTTCTGAATTACTCTGTTTTTAGTAAATACCATTCCAATAGGAGCCGCAATAAAAATACTATTTAGAGTTGCTTCATTTTTCTTAACAGCTTCTTCCATTAATTTTTTTTCTGTAATATCTAATAAAACACCATTAAAAACTAACTCATTGTCCTTTTTATATGGCTGAGAAATTCCTTTAAAAAACATTTTTTTTCCATCATCTCTAATAAATTCTCCTTCAAAATCCCAATTGCTTTCATTTTTTACAGCCAGATTAATTGAATCTAAAAATAATTTTTGATCTTTCAACACAAGTCTATTGGCAAACTCAGAAAAATAGTTATCAAGTTTTGAGTTGTCCAAACCTAGCATTTCTTTAGAATGTTCGCTCACATAATACAAACCTTTTTCCCCGTTAGATTTTACATAAAACTGAAAAAATACCCCTGGAACACTATTTATTATATGCTTTAACTTATCTTCTTTTTCTTTTAACTCTTGTTGAATTTTTTTTGCCTCTGTAATATCCCTGAACAAAACAGCCATTTTATTACCACCCAGAGAAAAAGCATGGACTTCATAAATACCGTTAATATTTTCTCTGTTATAATTTACCTGTTCTTGATAAAAAATTTTCTTAGTTTTAATCACATCCTTATATGCTTGTGGAATATTTGTTTTTGCTAAACCCGGAAAAGCTTCTTCAAGAGTTTTACCTATAAACTGCTGGCAAGAAACTCCTAAAACCACATCTGCTGATTTATTAGCTGCAATAAAAATCAACTTTTCATCTTCTTGTAATTCATAAATAAAAGCAGCAAAAGGAGAATTATCAATAACTTCACGCATTCGCCTTTCCCCAGCCAAAACTAATTCTTCCGCATTTTTTTTCTCGGTAATATCAATATCCATACAAACAAAAAGTAAAACACCATTTTCATCTTCTAGTGGAGTAATAGAAGAAATTACATATTTGACTTTCCCATTTTTTAAACAACACTTCCATTCAACGGGCGTAGTGGCTTTCTGAGTTTTTTTAATTTCTTGCAAGACGTTTTTAAAATTAATTGCTTCCTCTTCGCCTAATATTAAATTTTTAATATTTTTCCCTACAGCTTCTTTTTCAGAAATTTCAAAGATTTTTTCTGCTGCAGAATTCCAAAAAATAACATTACCCATTAAATCATATATTTCCACAGCAATATTTGGAGTATATGTAATAATATCTTTAAAACGTTTCTCGCTTTGCCTTAAAGCAATTTCTGTTTTCTTTACTTCTGTAATATTATATGCAGTAGACAATAAAAACTCTTGTTGACCAACAATAATTTTTTCAGCGGAAAATAAAGTATCATAAATTTTACCGTTTTTAGCCCGCATTTTTACTAATACATCTTTTACAAAACCCTTATACTTTAAATTTGCAATTAATTTTTCTCGGTCAGAAGGATCTACCCATAAACCTAACTCGATAGAAGTTTTACCTACAGCCTCTTCTCGCGTCCACTCATAATTCAAAACAAAAGCATCATTTATATCAAAAAACTTGCCATCATTAATCAAAGATATAGACATTGGCGTAGAACTCTTATAAAATATTTTAGAGAATTTTTCTTCATTCTCGACAATTTCTTTTTCTAACTTAGCTTGTTTTACTCCAAACCTGTTAATAACAAAAGAAAAACCAATACCAATTATGAGTAGAAAAAAACCCAGCAACACATTGCTTTCTAAAAATTTATTTCTAGCTAATAAAATATTGTTAAAAGGAAACGAAACAGAAAAAGACCAAGGAGTTTTTGTCTGCCCAATTTTAATTGGAACATAAATTTTTATAACTTTATCTTTTAATTGAGCATCATATTCAATCCCTGAAAAAACTTTTCCTTCTTTTATATAATCAAGAATTTTGTTTCTAAACTCTCTATCCCCAAATTCACTTATTTTTTTTCCTACGTGACTAGGATCTTGATGAGCAACGATTACACCTTTATTTGAAATTAAAACTCCCCAACCTTTATTATTTGGAACAATATTTTCAATAAAATTTTTCAAATTAGCTGTTTCATAATCCAAACCAACAACCCCAATAAATTCCTTTTGTTTTCCAAAAACCGGGACCGCTAAGCTAATCATAGAAATAGGAGCATCATAAGTTGTATAAATAAATGGTTCTGTAATAATTTCTTGATTTGTTTTTTTAGGTAATAAATAAAAAAGGCCTTTTTCTGCATCTTCATAATCATGAATAGCAGTTAAATTAATTATATTTTGATTTCTATTATAATATGGAATATATCTACCGGTTTGATCATGGCCTGGCGCGTTAACAAAATCTTTGTCTTTTCCGTCAAAAGCATTTGGCTCAAAACAAGCCCATAAACCTAAAAAATCTCGATTAATATCTAAAACGTGGAATAAAATTTCATTAATTTTTTCACGGCTGGGATTAGTAAATTTAATATCAGATTCAATTTCAAACGCTATAACTTTAGCACTAAACAAAGCTTTATTAAATTTTTCTTCTACAGATTTTGAATACTGCTGCGCTAAAGCAAAAGCTTCTTCCTGTGCATCATGAATCATTAAATTGGTTAAACTAATAGTAAGATAGATAATCATGCTGATAACTATAACAATCAGCATAAGAGAAGTAACTAAGAAAGGATTGATTTTTTGTATTCGCTGCTTTGCCACTATACTCCCTTCGGCACCCCCAATGCACTTATAATTTTATCGGCACAGCTTCTTTATTCTTTAGGACCGTTTCCTTTTATCTGTTGAAATATCAACTAGTTCCGGAGGAACTGTCCCTACTTTTTTAATCTTAATATTGTTGGGCTTGATAAGAACTTCTCACATAAGGAGAGCTTTCAACGTGTAAAAACCCTAAAGATACGGCTAGATTTTTATACTCTTCAAATTTTTCCGGATGAATATACTCTTGGACAGGATAATGATTTTTACTGGGAGATAAATATTGCCCAATACTTAAAAAATCACACTTTACGCTTCTTAAATCTTTTAACACACTCACTACTTCTTCATACTTTTCACCTAATCCTAACATTAATCCAGACTTGGACTTAATATTCTGATTAAAAACTTTTATTGCTTCAATTACTTTCAGTGACCGGTTATAATCCGCTCCTTTACGCACTATAGAATACAGATGAGCAACTGTTTCCAGATTATGCCCAATTATATCCGGACAAGACAAAACAATTTCTTTTATCGCATCTAAATTTAACCGTAAATCTGGAATTAATAATTCAACGCGAGTATCAGGAGATTTTTGTTTAATTTCAGCTACAGTTACCGCAAATAATTTTGCACCGCCATCAGCTAAATCATCGCGAGTGACACTTGTAACGACAACATGCTTCAATTTTAATTTTTTTACCGCTTGAGCAACCCGAATAGCTTCACTAAAATCTACTTTTTCTGGAATATTTTTTGTAATATTGCAGAAACTACACATTCTAGTACAATTTTTTCCCAGAATTAAAAATGTTGCTTGTGAATGCGCAAAACACTCCCCTATATTCGGACACATTGCTTGCTCACAAACAGTATTTAACTGTAATTCAGCCAAAAGTTTTTTTGTATTAGCGCATCCACCTAAATTTATTTTTTTATTTAACCACTTTGGTTTATTTAACATTTTCTTTATACTTATTCGCTATTAACTCATTACATTCTAAAATTTCTTCATCTGTTAAGTTTGATTTTTCGAATTTAATTCCAAAACCATCGGCAAAATTATTAATCAATTTCGACTCAAGATCTTTTAAATCAAATTTATTATTTATCTCTCTATACAAATAAGTAATCGACTCTTTAACTTTATAATAATCAAATTTTTTCAAATACTTTCTCATAAACTCTAAATCTACAAAAAATGGAATAATTCCATGCTGAAAAATAAATTCTTTAGATCTCTTCTGAGCATTGCCGCCAATCTTTCTGCCACTAACAACAATATCGTATTTTTCAAAAGAAGCTGCACAAATCAAGCTAGGATTTTTATACGCATCAAAATTAGACATATCTAGTGCAAATTGTGCATTTACCCCCAAGTTTTTATAAAATTCAATTAAAAACCGGCAAACATTTTTATAAGAAATTAAAACACTCTGCGCTTCTCCTGCTAAATTTTTTGAACAACCAAAACTATACGTGATTTCCTGGTCATGAAATAAAACTCCTCCTCCAGTCATTCGCCGTACAACATCAACATTATCTTTCTGGCATTGAGAAATATCTAACGCCTCATTAGCATTTTGCGAAACGCCAATTGAAAATGACGGCTTATTCCAATAATAAATCCGTAAGAAAGGAATTCCCGTTTTCAAATAACTTAAAAACAAAACCTCATCCAAAGCCATATTATAAAAAGCATTATTCGGCTTTGAAATGATTAACCTAAAATTTTTCATACTTTATTATTTTTTCCAGCGAAGATTTGGTTCTCGAGCAGCTTTCGTCTCATCTAATCTTTGAACTGGCATTTTTACAGGCGCCTGTTTAATTAACTCTGGGTTCGTCTCAGCTAATTTCGCAATCTCAACCATAACATCAATAAACTCATCCAAAGTTTCTTTGGATTCTGTCTCGGTTGGCTCAATCATTAACGCTTCTTTCACAATCAAAGGGAAATAAATTGTAGGCGGGTGATATCCCTGATCAATTAAATATTTAGCAATATCTAAAGCATGCACTCCATTTTTGACCTGACGTGATGCAGAAAACACACATTCATGCATACAAGTTTTATCAAAACAAATATCAAAATAATCTTTTAATCTTACTTTTACATAATTAGCATTTAAAACAGAGTATTCGCTAACATTAATTAGACCTGCTTTTCCTAAAAGTAACATGTAAGCATAAGCTTTTAAAATAACTAAAAAATTACCATAAAACGGTGCAATATATCCAATTGATTTTTTATGATGATAATCTAATGCAAACGTTCCATCGGTTCTTCTAATTACTCGGGAGATTGGCAAAAATTCCACTAGTTTTTCTCCCACGCCTACTGGCCCCGCGCCTGGACCACCGCCACCATGGGGAGTAGCAAAAGTCTTATGCAAATTTATATGCACAACATCAAAACCAATATCGCCTGGCCGGCATTTTCCCAACATAGCATTTAAATTTGCACCATCATAATACATTAAAGCACCTACTTCATGCGCCATATCCGAAATTTCTTTTATTTTAGGATTAAAAATTCCTAACGTATCCGGGCAAGTGAGCATAACCGCAGCAACTTCTTTATTTAATTTACTTTTATAAATTTCTAAATCCATGTATCCATCAGTTCCGGTAGGAATAACAATAACTTCATAACCAGCAATCGCAGCACTTGCGGGATTGGTTCCATGCGAAGAATCTGGAACAATAACATATTTACGCCGATCACCGTTAGCTTTATGATACGCCGCAATCAACATAACTCCGGTTAACTCACCATGCGCTCCAGCTAAAGGCTGCATGGTAAACGCTGACATCCCGGTAATTTCTGTTAACCATTTTTCCGTTTCATACAAAACTTCCAAAGATCCTTGAGAAAGCATTCCACCGCCTAATAACTGCGGCAAAAGAGGATGCATTTGAGAAAACCCATCTAAATTCACAATTTTTTCAGTAAACTTCGGATTATATTTCATCGTACAAGAACCTAACGGATAAAAATTTGTATCCACCGAAAAATTTAATCTGGAAAGGTTAGAATAATGACGTACAACATCAAGTTCTGAAACCGCCGCTAAATTAAGATCCTGCTGGCGGCAATATTTTTTGTCTAAATCTTGCGCAGCTGGCACATCAGACTCTGGAATCCCAACGCCTTTTCTGCCGTCTCTATGTCTTTCAAAAATTAATTTCATAAAACAGCCTCTAAACTATCTGCCATTTTTAAAATCTCTTCTTTCGTTCTTTTTTCTGTAACTGCCACTAAAAGATAATTATCCATTCCTTTATAAAATCTACCTAACGGGAATCCGCAAGCAAAACCTTTATCGATCATTTTATAAACAACTTCATCTGCGCTTTTCGGTAATTTTAATGTAAATTCGTTAAAAGTAGGCGAACTTTTTTTCACATCAACACCGGAAATCTTAGAAAAAATAGATTTTGCGAATTCAGCCTTTTCATAATTTAATTTTGCTAAATCTTTTAACCCTTGCGGACCAAGCAATGAAACATAAACAACCGCCCTAAGCGCACATAAAGCTTCATTAGAACAAATATTCGAAGTCGCTTTTTCTCGTCTTATATGCTGTTCCCTAGTCTGCAAAGTTAAAACAAATCCGCGTTTACCAGTTTTATCTACTGTTGCGCCAACAATACGTCCTGGCATTTGTCGTACAAGTCCTTTTTTCGCCGACATAAATCCTAAATATGGGCCACCAAAAGATAACGGGATCCCCAAACTCTGGCCTTCTCCTACCGCAATATCAAAACCCATTTCAGCAGGACTTTTTAACAATCCCAAAGAAATCGGATAGACTAATTGAATTGCCAACGCGCCAAAAGAATGCACTTTATTTACAACATCGGTATGATCATCAATTGCACCAAAAAAATTTGGATTCTGTAAAATTACCGCAGCAGTTTTATCATCTAAAAGTTTTAATAATCCATCCCGACAACTCTGCCCATGAACAACAGGAATTTCTACAAACTCTATATTTAAATTCGAAGTATATGTATACATCATGGTGCGGTATATCAAATTTATTCCGCTATCCATAATAATTTTATTTTTACCGGTGAGCATATTTATGGCAATTATATTTGTTTCATTGTTCTTAAATATAATCAAAATTCCACCACCACAAAATGAGAATCCAGTATAATCGCAATCGCAAATTTTTTCTAAAATTCCCCCACTTTTTAAGAAAGATAA
>CAYQXW010000064.1:0-9684 GCA_964421615.1 uncultured Planctomycetales bacterium | reverse complement strand
CTATCAACTTTTTTTATTTCACTTTTCATTGTTTCTTATTTCCCTTCTTCATTACTTTAGTTAAAACAATTGTCTACCATTTACATAGTAAACTTCTCACCCAAATACTTTTCTCTTGCTTTAGGATCATTAATTAATTCCTGCGCTGTTCCGGAAATAAGAATCTTCCCGTCAGCAATTAAATAAGCTCTATCTGTTATAGATAAAGTTTCTCGTACATTATGATCTGTCAACAAAATACCTAAACCTTTATCTCTTAATTCTTTGATAATTTCCTGCGCCTCGTGAACAATTATAGGATCAATCCCAGAAAACGGTTCATCAAGCAAAATAAATGACGGATTAGTTACTAAAGCCCGTGTAATTTCTAATCGTCTTCTTTCTCCACCAGATAATGTATAAGCTTTACTATTCGCTAAATGACTGATTTTTAATTCTTCCAACAAATTAGTCAATCTTCGTTTTCTCTCTGTACGACTTATTGGTAAAGTTTCTAATATAGAAAGAATATTTTCTTTAACTGTAAGCTTTCTAAAAATTGACGGTTCCTGTGAAAGATATGCAATCCCAAAATGCGCCCTTTCATGGATAGAAAGCTTAGTTATATCCTGATTATCAAAAATGATATTCCCTTTATCCGGAGGAATAATTCCAACAACCATATAAAAAGTCGTAGTTTTTCCTGCACCATTAGGGCCAAGAAGGCCGACAATTTCTTTTCTTTTCACAAGCATATCAACAGATTTTACAACCTGACGACTGCCATAAGTTTTGGATATACCTTTAATTTCCAAAAGGTGCATTTTTTACCCCTTCCGTCGAATATATAACCAACTTAGGTTTTCCTTTTAAAGCTATCTTTTTATCAACTGCAGAATAAACCGCTTCATCGCTATAAGAAATGTTATCACCTTTTATAATTTTTACATTTCCATAAGCAATGATTTTATCAATCTTAGACCCAGCTCTTATATCAGAAGCATTAGCAACATCTTTAACTTCTTTTAAATCTTGTTTAGAATCAGGTTTAGCAAAAAAATAAACATCCATCTTATCACTGCTGATTTTTACATCTTCCGCTTCAACCGCAACATTATTGTTAAATGTTGCAATATTTTTCAGGTAATCGACTTCTAACGGTCCATCACAAGTTATTGTAATTCTATTTTTTAGAAGTTCTTTTTCTTTAGGTATAATATCAACCTGAACATCTTTCTCAAGATTAACTTTTTTTAAATCCGGGAATCCTTTAGCGCCTTGCCCTTGAATAACAATATCTTCTTTTTCAATTTTTACCGCATCTTTAGTAGAAACCACTTGTTTATTTCTATCCCAATTTAAAGAATCTGTCTGCATTTTACCACCAGATGAAGTAGTAACTACTACATCTTTTTCTAAATGCATATTGCCTTCTTTTCGGTCAAAATCACCCTTCTGAGCAGTAAGCTTAACATCTTCTTTTTCACCGTATAATTTACTTTCAACATTCTGTAGCTTTATAACATTAGAACTTATATCTGCGGATTTACCTGCAACTTCCCAAGCTTTTTTACCTTTATCTGCATAGCCTGCTACAGAAAAATCATCCATCTGCTGATCAGAAGTAGAATTAGTAGTATTCATATTCTCTTGAGCAAAAACTATATTTAAAGAACAAAAAAAACAGATAAAAAAAAGAATTTTATTTTTCATATATTTAGCTGCCCTTTTTAGATTGCTTCGTCGTAGCTAAAAGTCTGTAACAGACTCCTCGCAATGACTTTAAATTAACCCTGCCATCAATAAATCTTGCACATCAATTAACCCAACTGGCTTATTTTTTTCATCAACTACTGGCATTTCATCAATCTTCTTTTCCTGCATTATATGCATCGCTTCTGCAGCTAACTTATCTTTTGTAATAACTCTTGGATTCTTTGTCATTACTTCTTTAATTTTTTTCTTAGTCAAATTAGGATCCAACTCTATCTGACGACGTAAATCCCCATCCGTAAAAATTCCAACAATTTGCCCTTTTTTATCAATAATAGTTGCAGATCCTGCTCGAGCCTGAGTAATTTTCAGCAATACTTCACTAACAAGCAAATCTTCTAAAACTATTGCGTTAGATTTACCAATACGCATAATATCTTCGACTTTTAAAAGCAATCTTTTACCTAAAGCTCCCCCAGGATGAAAAAAAGCAAAATCTTTTTCTTTAAAACCTTTTAGTTCCAACAAACAAACCGCTAAAGCATCTGACATTGCTAAAGTTGCTGTAGTCGACGATGTCGGAGCTAAACCTAAAGGACAAGCTTCTTTTTCAACAGAAACATCCAAAACAATATCACTATATTTTGCTAAAACTGAATCTTTATTCCCAGTCAAAGCAATAATATTAACTCCAATTTTTTTTAACAAAGGCACTAGCTGTTTTACTTCATTTGTCTGCCCACTATTAGAAAGCACGATTACAACATCTTTATCCGTAACTCGACCTAAATCCCCATGAGCAGCTTCTGCTAAATGCAAAAATAAACTCGGCGTACCAGTTGATGCTAGTGTCGCAGAAAATTTCTCTGCAATAATTCCGGTTTTCCCCATTCCACTGACAACAACACGTCCTTGAGTGTTAATAATTATATCTAATGCCTTAACAAAATTTTTATCAATTCTAGATTTCAAAGCCTTTACAGCCTGAGATTCCAACTCTAAAACTTCCTTTGCTCTATTAATAATATCTATTTTCATAACACACCTTCTAAACTTTTAATCTGCTTGAGCAATTTTTCTAGATCTTTTAGATTAATCATATTCGGCCCATCACAAGGAGCTTTATCAGGATTAGTATGCACTTCCAAAAATAATCCATCACAACCAAAAGCAACCGCTGCTCTAGCTAAAGGCAAAACAAATTCTCTCTGTCCTCCAGAACAACCGCCTTTTCCACCAGGAATTTGGATACTATGAGTTGCATCATAAACAACAGGATAACCAAAAGAACGCATTATAGCCAAACTACGAAAATCTGTAACTAAATTATTATAACCAAAACTATAACCTCTCTCAGTAATAACAATTGATTTATTTCCCGTAGACTCAACTTTTTTTATAATTGGTAAAATATCCCAAGGCGCTAAAAACTGCCCTTTTTTAATATTAACTACTTTTTTAGTTTTAGCAACCGCTACAACTAAATCTGTTTGCCGACATAAAAAAGCAGGAATCTGCATAATATCTAAAACTTCTTTTGCCTTATCCACTTCAGACTTACAGTGAACATCACTTAAAATCGGCAAATTTAATTTTGATTTTACTTTAGCTAAAATTTCCAAACCCCTATCTATCCCCGGTCCACGAAAAGACTCAAGAGATAAACTATTAGCTTTATCATAACTAGATTTAAAAATAAACGGAACCCCTAACTTCTGGGTAAGATCCTTTAATCTTTTTGCCATATCTAAACAAAAAGATTCCGATTCAATCGCACAAGGCCCAGCAATTAAAACAGTTTTTTTAGGTTCTCCAAATTTTATATCTGCAACTTTTATTTTTTGCATTTACACTTTACCTTGTTTTAATAGTTCTTTTAATTTTTCAAGATCAGCAGGAGTATCAACCCCAATAGTATCATATTTAGTCTCTATAACTTTTATTTTATATCCTTCTTCAATAACACGTAGCTGCTCTAATTTTTCAATCTTTTCCAAATTAGAAACTGCTAAATTTTTAAAAGTAAAAAGAAAATCTTTAGTATAACCGTATAAACCTATATGCTTATAGTAAACAACATCTTTTACCTCTGAATTAGAAGCTCTAAAAGGAATTGGTGCTCTAGAAAAATATAAAGCAAAATTATTTTTATCCACCACAACCTTTACAACATGTGGATCATTTATTACATGTGGATCTTCAATTTTTTTCATTACTGTCGCCATATTTACAGCTTTATCTTCCAATAAAACTCTAGCAACATTATCAATAATCGTGGGATTAATCAACGGTTCATCACCCTGAATATTTATAATAACTCTTACATCCATAGGATTTACCACTTCAGCAATTCTATCTGTTCCAGATGCATGGCCTTTTGCTGTCATTACAGCTTTAGCGCCAAAACCACAAGCAACTGAATAAACTTTTTCATCATCGCAAGCAATAATAACTTCATCTAGAACTAAAGATTGCTTAGCTTTCTCCCAAACATGTTGAATCATAGGTTTACCAGCTATATCTGCTAAAACTTTACCTTCAAACCTCGTAGACTGATATCTAGCTGGAATTATTCCGATCACCTCTATTTTCTCTCGGCGTTCTTTCATAATTTATCCTTTTAAGCTCTGAATCAGTTCTTCTTTTGTTGTTGTAGCTGTCCCAACCTTACCGACAACAATACCTGAAGCAAAATTCGCTAAATATGCAGCATCTATTTTACTCGCACCGCTTGCCAACGCTAAAGTAAATGTTGAAATAGCAGTATCTCCAGCTCCAGAAACATCAAAAACTTCTTGCGCTACTGTTGGAATATGTTTATTTTTACCGGATTTTTCAAACAACCACATCCCTTGTTCTCCCAAAGTAATCAGCAAAGATTCTAATCCCAAATGTTCAAGAATAGCAAAACCTGCTTTCTGAATATCCTCATCCGTTTGCAGTTTTGATTTATAAAACTTAAATTTATTTTCTTTATCACGTATTTTAAGATACTGTATAGCATTTTCTGCTTCTTTTCTATTTGGAGTTATAGATGTTACTCCATAGTACGACTCAAAATTTTCTTCCTTAGGATCAACTGTAACAATTTTACCTAAATCCCTAGCCATACCAATAGTACTTTTTAAAAACTCATCTGTAAAAAGACCTTTACCATAATCCTCTATAATAATGCCATCAAATTTACGAATATTTTTTTCAATATATTCTACTAACTTATCTCTAGTAGTTTTTTGAATCGGATCAACATGCTCCCAATCAATACGCATAAGCTGTTGATTACGTGATAACACCCTACTTTTTAAAGTAGTATATCTTCCTTTTTCTTGAACTATAGGAGAAACATCTATCTTTCTACTCTTAAGTTCTTTCAACATAATAGTACGGTTGCTATCCTGCCCAACTACACCCGCAACACTAACTTTAGCCCCAAAACTTTGTAAATTATTAGCAACATTTGCCGCTCCACCAGGAACAAAAGTACGTTTCTTTGCCCAAACAACTGGCACAGGAGCTTCTGGAGAAATTCTACTCACATCACCCCAAATATATTCATCCAAAATCAAATCACCAATAACAAGAATATTGACTTTACTGAAACTATTAATAATTTTTATTAAATTATTCATTTCACTCATTTTAAACCTAATTTTTTGGTTTTTAGAATATTAACTCTAACACAATTTAAGCTTTTAAGCAACTTTTACTTAAACTCTGAAATTAAGCTATAATATTTTGATTTTGACAGAGCTTTTTATACAATCCACCTTTGCTAAGTAATTCATCATGGCGACCTTGTTCTAAAATCTGACCTTTTTCAATAACCAAAATTTTATTCGCATTTTTTACTGTTGAAAGTCTATGCGCGATTACAAAAACTGTTCTTCCCTGAATCAAAGTATTCAAAGCTTCCTGAACTATTCGTTCTGATTCTGAATCAAGTTGTGAAGTAGCTTCATCCAACAGAAGAATCGGAGAATTTTTTAGTAAAGCTCGCGCAATAGCTATTCTTTGCCTTTCTCCACCAGAAAGCTTGCTACCTCTATCACCAATAATAGTATCATATCCTTCTGGAAAACCCAGAATAAAATCATGGGCATGCGCCTTAATTGCTGCCTGCTTAATTTCTTCAAGAGTCGCATCAAGATTTCCATATGCAATATTAGCTCTTACAGTATCATTAAATAAAAAAGTCTCTTGCGATACAATACCAATTCCTCTTCGTAAAGATTTCATCGATACATCTTTAATATCTTTACCATCAATTAAAATTCTCCCTTTATTCGGATCATAAAACCTTACTAGTAAATCCAACAAAGTAGTTTTACCTGCTCCACTAGGTCCAACTAAAGCACAAACTTCACCTTTTTTAACTTCAAAACTAACTCCCTGAATGACAGGATTTGATTCATAACTAAAAAAAACATTATCAAAAACAACATTTTTAGAGAATTCCCTTAATTCTGTTGCATTTTCTTTATCCATAATAGTGGGCTTAGAATCCAAAACTTCATGAATACGTACACTTGCAGCAATCGCTCTTTGATTAATAGCATGCACCTGACTTAATTTTTTAAAAGGACGTATTAATGAAAGCATCGAACCTAAAAATAACCCCAACGCCCCAAAAGAAATTTTACCATCTATAACTTCTTTCCCCCCCCAATAAAAAACAAAAAGACCGGCAAATCCGCCTAATATTTCAGTAAAAGGACTTAGTATCAACATACGCTTTACAGATTTCATAGTTAACTTATAATATTCTCTATTTTTATCTGAAAACCTTTTAATCTCATACTTCTCCATATTAAAAGCTTTTACTATTTTCATCCCCATCATCGTTTCATAAAGAATCGAATTAATATCTGCCATCTTTTCCTGCCCTTTACGAGAAATTTTCTTCAAAAGCTTCCCAATTTTTAAAATAGGCAGAATAATACAAACAAGCAGAATAATTATCATAAAAGCCATTTTAGGATAAACAAAAAATATAATAAAAGTAAAAATTATAACCTGCATCGTCTGGTAAATTAAATCTGTAGACCCAAAAGATACTGCATTTTCTACCATACCGACATCATTAGTAATTCTAGAAATTAATTCTCCTCCTCGTTTCTGAGAAAAATAATCCATAGATAAACTTTGAAATTTAGCATACAAATCAGTCCGAATATCCCGAATGACACGCTGTCCAATAGCTGACATAAAATAACTTTGCATAAAAGTAAATAACCCTTTTAAAAGAAACAAGAAAACACCCGCTATAATCATATAATTAAGCATTTCTTTAGGCGGGATGCCATTAATTTTGTCAACAAATGCACTGACAAAAGCAGGAAGTTTACCAGGTATAATTATTTTCTTATCTGTTAAAACTTTATCCGCTAAAGGAACAATCATCCCCATAGACACACCATCAAAAATACTGGTAAAAATCATAGAAATAGCAGCCGCAATAAACAAACCAAAATGAGGCTTAACAAATTTAAGTAATTTTAAATAATCCTTCATACGATATTTCTCCCTTTAAGTTAAATATAATAACATAAGCAGGATTATTTGTCGAGCGTATAGAAATAAAAAAAAGGGACAAAATATATTTATCCCTTTATATAATTTTTAGAATACTTATTATTTATTTTTATAAACTCCACAACAAATAATCAAATCTCCAATTTTTTTAAAATACGTTGATTTATCTTCAATTTCACTGGTTTTAGGATTTTTATATTTAAAATCAACCCATCCAACCCCATCTTTTTTAGCCATAGCTAAAATATCTTTTCTATACAACTCCCCGTCCGCATCTGGAACCTCTAATAAATTTTTACCAACTATCCCAGGATTAAACGGATGGGCAACTATAACTGCATTTAAATCATACGCAAAAATATAATTATCATTTTTTACAAACTTACCATCTGGTTTATTAATCTCTTGAATTACAGCATCTTTTCCATTAACATTTGCAAAATCTACTGCTTCCTGAACCATTGAAATAGCTGTTTCTGTTGATGATTGTGCAAAACTTACACTTAAAAACAAAAAAACACTCACAAATATAAAATAAACTTTTTTCATACTACATCCTTTACTGTTTTTCAAATTATCGACTTTCTATAAAATTTTCTAAAGTTAAAATATATATTGCATTAACCCTTTGCTTTTGTTAATATCTCTAATTATGAATAAAATCAAAATTGCTGTTATCGGAACTGGTCATTTAGGTAGTATTCACGCAAAATTATATAAAGAACTGCCTGATTGTCAACTAGAAGCTGTTTGCGATATTAATGAAACTAACGTCAATAAACTTGCTCAAGAATTTCAAGTGCAAGCCTATACTGATTATAAACAACTTTTCGGTAAAGTTGATGCAGTCAGCATTGCCGTTCCTACTACATTACATTATAAAATTGCTAAAGATTTTCTTAATAACAACTGCCATTGCTTAGTTGAAAAACCGTTTACAACAACATTAAAAGAAGCAGATGGATTAATAAAACTTGCTAGAGCAAAAAATTTAATTCTCCAAGTAGGACACGTTGAAAGATTTAACAGCGCTTTTGCCAGTACACAAAAATATTTCAAAGAACCTTATTTTATCGAATGTCATAGGCTTAGTCTATTCCCAAATCGTTCTCTTGACATAGGCGTCGTTTTAGATTTAATGATCCACGATATAGATATTGTCTTAGGGTTAGTTAACTCCCCTATTAAAAGAATTGAATCTGTAGGAGTAAATGTTTTAACTCCTTTTGAAGATATTGCAAACGCTAGGATTACTTTTAAAAATGGCTGCGTAGCAAATTTAACTGCTAGCCGTATTTCTGATGACCCTATGCGCAAAATCAGAATTTTCTTAAAAAATGCCTACATTTCTCTTGATTATAAAAATGAACAAGCAAATATGTATCAAAAAAATGATTTCGGGATACATAAAGAAAGCCTCCCAATTGAAAAAGAACAACCGCTAAAAAAAGAATTAGCCTCTTTTATTGATTGTATTGCAAACAAAAAAGAACCTTTAGTTAACGGCGAAACCGCCAGGGAAGCATTAAGCGTAGCCTTAAAAATTCGCAATCAAATATGGAAAAATCCAAAACCATTTTAATCATCGCTGGAGAAGCTTCCGGAGATGAACATGGCGCTGCTTTAATACAAGAAATAAAAAAACTTAATCCTAATATCAATTTTTTTGGATTAGGCGGAGAAAAATTACAAAAAGAAGGCGTGGATATAGTTTTTGATTTAGTAAACCTTGCCGTTGTCGGAATTTCTGAAGTATTAAAAAATCTTCCTAAAATTCATAAAATTTTTAAGAACATAATTTGTGAAGCAGAAAAAAGAAAACCCGATTGTGCAATTTTAATTGACTATCCTGGATTCAATTTAAAGCTTGCTCAAGAATTACACAAAAGAAAAATTCCTGTAGTTTACTATATAAGTCCTCAGCTTTGGGCTTGGGGAGCAGAAAGAATTAAAATTGTACAAAAAAATATCAGTAAAATGATTGTCTTCTTCCCTTTCGAAGAAGAATTATACAAAAAAAATAATGTAGATGTTAGTTTCGTAGGGCACCCATCTTTAGAAGCAGTAAAAACAACTTTGAGTAAAAAAGAGTTCTGTAAAAAATTTGGGTTAGATGAAAATAAATTTACTATCTGTTTATTACCTGGTTCACGAAAAAAAGAAGTAGAAAATTTATTACAACAAAACTCTAAATTAGGCTTACAGTTTATTATTTTAAGAGCGAATACTGTCGACAACAAAATTTTTGAAAGTATAGCATCTGAATACAAAACAGAAATAAAAATTATTACAGGAGAAACTTATAATGGAGTTGCTGCCTCAGATTTTGCTTTAGTATGTTCTGGCACTGCTACACTAGAAACAGCAATCTTAAATACACCAATGGTACTATTATACAAAGTAAATCTTTTAACCTGGATTTATGGAAAGTTATTGATTAAAATTCCTTACATAGGATTA
>CAYQXW010000063.1:0-9832 GCA_964421615.1 uncultured Planctomycetales bacterium | reverse complement strand
GGTGCAAGATTTTTTGGATCATTCGCGGTTGGTCGTGATTGGGATGATATAAATATAGCAGATAGAATAATTGAATTAAGCAATAAAGCAAATATCCGTACTTCGGAGTTTTTTCTTTTTACTCCTTATCCTGGCACTTTACATTGGCAGAGGCTCGAAAGTCAGGGGAGAATATTTGATCGGACTTGGAAACATTATAATGGAGCGCATATTGTTGCGCACCATCCTCACATGAGTGATGAACAATTGTATGGGCAGTTCTTAAAAGTATGGAAGCAGTTTTTTGAAAAGAATAAAGAGCGTCATGCGGTTAATTTAGCACCGATTGTTTATGAAGGCGATGAAGTTGTTGCAGGCAAACAATTGCGTAAAAAAGGTATTCAAGGTCAAGCCGTCGTTACAGGTATTGGGTTTTTAAGCCCGATAGGAAATGATCATGAGACTCTTTTGAAAGCTTTACAAGAGGGGAAATCTGGTATTTCTGAAATAACTAAATTTGATGCGTCTCATTTTAATACTAATTTCGGCGGAGAAATAAAAGATTTTCATCCTTCTGAGTATCTTAATCAGAAGGAGATTAAAGATTTTGATGATCCTTATTTACAATATGCTGTGGCTGCTGCGCGCAAAGCTCTTAATGATGCTGGTTTAGAGTTGAGTAAAAATACTGTAAATCGGGATATTGCGCTTGTGTTAGGTACTTGTAATGGCGGTCTTGTATCTGGAGAAAAAGAATATAAATGGATATATGGTAAGTCTGAAGTTCCTTTTGATGAAAAAATGAATCTTCTTGTAAAGTATTTTGGATTTGGTAAAGCGATTGCTAGTGCTTTAAATATTGGTGCAGAAGCTTGGATGGTTACGACAGCTTGTTCTTCTACAACCGTTGCGTTAGGTATAGCCAAAATGCTTATCAGTAAAGGATATTATAAAAAAGTATTAGTTGGTGGTTCTGATAGTTTATCTTTAGCTAATGTATCTGGTTTTAATGGTTTAAAAGCTCTTTCGCCAGCTAAAATTGCTCCATTTTCTCTGCCTATTGGATTAAATATTGGAGAAGCTGCGTGTTTTTGGGTTGTAGAAGAAATGGAACAAGCTCTTTTACGTAATGCAAAGTGTTATGGAAAAATTGTAGGGCATGCAACTACTTCGGATGCGTATCATCCTACAACCCCTGATCCTAGAGGGGAAGGTGTTGCCAGAACTTTGGAATATGCTCTTATTTCTTCAGGTTTAGATTTAAAAGATATTGGATATATAAATGCGCATGGAACTGGCACGGAAGCTAATGATAAAGCTGAAAGCAAGGGAGTTACTAAATTTATAAAAGGAGCTAATGTTCCTGTTGTATCCTTAAAATCTTTTTTTGGGCATTGTATGGGGACAGCGGGTATTTTAGAGGCAACTTGTAGTTTACTAAGTATGGGTAAAGGTTTTATTCCTCCAACAGCAAATTTTTCTCAAGCTCGTCCTGGATGCACTTTAGATTATGTTCCTAATAAATCACGCGTACAAGAGCATAGTGCTTTTATATCTTCTAATTACGCTTTTGGCGGTAATAATGCGGCTGTTGTTATTTCTAAATGGGATTTTGAAACGCCGAGTTTAGCAAAGAAGACTAAAAGAATTGTTATTACCGGTTTAGGTGCTGTTACTTCTCTAGGTTTTTCAATAAAAGAAATTTATTTAGCATTAACTGGTAGTAAACGGGGAATTTTTTCTGTAGAAAAGTTAAAACTTAAAAATATAAAATCTAATTTTGCTGGGTTGATTCCTGAAATCACATCTGCTCAGATTGATAAGCGTCTTGATTTTTCAGGAATGAATTTGATAAGTAAATTTGCAACTATGGCTGCGAAATCTGCTCTTGATGACGCTGGAATACGGGTTGGAATTGGAAATTCTGAAGATATAGGATTGGCAATGGGCGTATGCAACGGTCCATCTGAAGAAGATCATATGAGCAGGGTTGTTAATACAGATAATCACGAAGCGGATATTGCTAATTTTTCAAATATTACAGCTAATTCTACTGCTGGCTGGGTATCAAAAGCACTTTATTTAAAAGGTGTAAATGTTTCTTTGGCGCCTGGTCCTCATGCGGGTATTCAATCATTGGCATACGCGTATGATGTTCTTTCTGAAGGGCAGGTAAAACATGTTATTGCAGGAGCTTCAGATGAGGTTTATTCCAGAAGTTATTGGAAATATGATTTAATGGGGTTTTTGTGTTGTGGGCAAGAGGAAAAAGATTATAAAATTAGATTTGATAATTTTAAACAAAAAGTTTTGGGTGAAGGTGCGGCAATGATAGTATTGGAAGATTTTGATACGGCTCAAGAGCGTAAAGCTCATATATGGGGAGAAGTTCTAGGTTATGGAATGTCCATGGATGCAGGAGCATTTTTAGAACAAAGTTTACAAATTGAAGGATTGATGCATGCTTGTTCTTTAGCTTTTCAAAGATCAGAATTAAGTATGTTAGATATTGATCTTGTTTTATGGGCGCCCCAAGGTAATATTCAAGATAAAAAAGTTATTGATGTATGTAAAAAAATATTTTTAGACCGGTATAATGATATTCCTTTGGTAACGACAACATTTAATACAGGGTATATAGAAAGTTCTTCTGTTTTGGTGACTCTTGCTTGTGCTCTTTTTTCTCTTAGGAATGATAATAGTCTTTGGCCTCAATTAACTGGGATTTCTGAGATTGATAATAGAAAATTAAGTAATAAGCCGCGAAATATTTTATTGCTATCTAGTAGTGATTTAGGTTATAATTTTGCTGTTATTGTTCAGCCGAATAAATAATAAGCTGTTAACATTTAAATTTTACTAGTTATTTTAATTAAGTAACAGATTTTTACAGTAATATTTTAAAAGGAGATTATTCAATGGATAGCGTAATGAAGTCTGTAATAGAAAAACGCGCCGCAGTTATTAAAACAATAAAAGAAGGGTTAATAAAACATTTGAATCTGCGTTATACTGTGGAAGATTTACATGAAGATATTTCTCTTTTTGGTGCGGGACTTGGATTAGATTCTTTGGATGCTCTTGAGGTTGTGCTTTGTGTAGAAAATGCTTTTAGCATTAAAATACCAGATAATGATCCATCAATATTACGCTCAATTAATACTCTAGCTGATTATGTTTTAGAACAAAAGCAAAAACAGGCAGGTGTAAAATGAAAATCTTACCGCTTCGTAATATTCTAGCACAGAATGGAGCATCTTTTAAAGATCGTTGTGGAATTGAAATCCCCTCGGTTATTAGTGATTTGAAAACAGAATACAGTTTTGTAAGGGATTCTGTAGGGATAACAGATTTTTCTTATGCTTACAAATTTCGTATTCCTGCAGATACAGGATTAGATTTTTTAGATAATTTATTTGTTGGTAATGTTGGAAAAATCCGTTTTTGCAGAATTTTGCATACTTTCTTATCTGACTCCCAGGGAAATATTATTGCTGATTGTTATATCGCTAATAATGATGAAGATTTTATTGTGTTTTGTGAAAGTATTGTGAGTGAGCAGGTTTTAAAAGATGTATTGAATAATAATGGAGCAGAGCAAGCAGGATTAAAAGATATTACTGATACGCATGTATTAATAAGTATTGATGGAGTTAAAGCTTGGGCTGTGGTAAAAGATATTTTTGGCTCTGATGTGTTGGGGTTACCGTATCTTTCAATTGAAAGTTATCCTTTTGAAGGAAAAAATGTATCTCTTTTTAGAGCTGGAAAAACATCTGAATTTGGATATATGATAATGGCACCTAAAGAAATGGGTGAAAGATTATTAGAAGAATTATTAAGTATTGCTAAAAAATATGATGGCGGACTTTGTGGTGTTGAAGTTCATGATACTCTGCGTTTAGAAGGAAGATTTTTTAATGTTTTTGCTGAAGGAGCTAGAGTAAAAGATCCTTTGACGCTTGGTTTGCAATGGATGATAGATTTTGAAAAAGAATCTTTTTTAGGCAGAGAGCCCATACTTAGAAATCGTCAGAACGGACTTAAAAATAAAATTATTGGCATAAAAGCTGAAGGCAATGCTTTAAAATTTGAAGTAGGTCAGAATATTTTTTTTGAAGGGAAAAAAGTCGGTGCAGTAGATGCTTGTTGTTTTTCGTATGTATTAAATTCTTATTTGGGTTTAGCAGTATTACCAGTTGATATTGCTTATGCAGGTTTGGAGTTTAATTTCGGTTCTTCTAATGGAGCCGTTGTGAAATCTATATCTATGCCGCCGATTATTCCAAAAAGTTTAAGTGTTAAACTGGATGAACTCTAAATTAAATATATGGATAATTCTAAAGGTAGATTAATTAAACGTAAGATGTTTATACAGCCGCAAACATGTGATTTGGACATGGTAGGCGTTGTTTATAATGTGAATTATTTCAAATGGTTTGATGAAGCAAGGTTTAGAATTATGTTGGAGATTATTAATTTAGATGAAATTATGGAAACAGGTTTTACTTTTATGATTGCTGAAAACCATTGTGAATATAAAAATTATATTACATATGGGGAACCGTTAGTCTTGTATACTACACATCGGATTTCTTCTTCTTATCAAGGAAGGTTTGATTTTGAACATTCGATAATGCATTAGAAAAAAAAGATTGAGATTGCTATTGGTTCGTCTAGTGTTTTGGTTATTAACCACAAAACAAAACAGCTTATAAGAAATCTGCCGGAATTTATCTGGAATAGATATGTAAATCTTAAGTAGGGAGAAAATAGAAGATGATTCTCGAGAATAAGGTAGCAGTTATTACGGGTGGTTCCAGAGGTATCGGTAAGGCTATAGTAGAAGAGTTTACTAAGAATAAAGCTAAAGTATATTTTACATATCACAAAAATGATGATGCTGCTGCTTTAGTTGCTGATTCTTGTGGAGCTATTGCTGTAAAATGTTCTCAGTCTGATAATGATTGTATAGATAAAATGGTGGCCTCAATAATTAAAGATAATGGAAAAATTGATATATTAGTGAATAACGCAGGGATAACCAGTGACCAGTTTTTGATGATGATGTCCTTTGAGCAATGGGAGAAAGTTATCAATACGAATTTACATGGAGCTTATCATTGGGTTAAAGCGGTGAGCCGGCCGATGTTATCGGTTAAGAACGGTATAATTGTGAATATTGCTTCTATTTCTGGATTGATTGGGATTGCCGGTCAGACAAATTATGCTGCTTCTAAAGGTGCTTTATTGGCATTTACACGTTCTTTAGCGGCGGAGTTTGGTCCTAAAGGAATACGTGTTAATGCTGTTGTTCCTGGGTTTATTGAAACTGATATGACAGCAGTAATATCTCGTCAGATAAAGAAAGAAAATATGGAAAAAATACTTTTAAACCGTTTTGGTAAGCCAGAAGAAGTTGCTAAAGTGGTTTTATTTTTATCTTCTGATAATTCTTCCTATATAGTCGGCCAGACGATAGTAGTGGATGGTGGATTATCTTCGACTGTTGTTTAAAATGAGCAGAAAATTATTTGTTTTTCCGGGTCAGGGGTCTCAAGAAATTGGTATGGGCGCTGATTTATTTAATACTGATGAATTTTTTTGTTTATTGATTAAGCAAGCTAGTGATATTACTGGAGAAGATCTTAAAGCTTTATGTCTAAAGGGGCCTGAAAAAAAACTTCTTCAATCTCGTTATCTTCAGCCTTTAATTGTCGCAGTTTCTTTAGGTTATTTAAGACATATTCAACAAAAGAATATTAAAGCGGATTTTGTATTAGGACATTCTTTGGGGGAGATTACGGCTTTAGCTGCTGCGGAAGTTATAAATAGTGAATTGGCAATAAATATAGCGGCAAAACGTGGTGAACTTATGGATGAAGCAGCGTCATTTTTACAGGGTGGAATGTTAGCGGTTTTATCCTTAGATTTTGAAAAAGTTAATTATTTGATTACTGAATCTGGATTGGGACAAAAGATTTTTATTGCCAATGATAATGCTCCTGGAGAAATTGTTGTTTCTGGAGAATTGTCTGCGCTGGAATCGTTATCATTAATTATTTTAAAAGAGGGTGGAAGAAGCAAGAAGTTAAATGTATCAGGGCCTTGGCATAGTCCTTACCTTCAGAAGGCTTATGAATCATTTAAATTATGGGTAGCTTCGATTCCATTTGCGTTGCCTCGCGTGCCTGTTATTCTAAATTCTAGCGGGACTCTAGAAAATTCTGCCGATAAGATTAAAGAATCGATTAGTGCTCAATTGTGTAAACCGGTAAATTTTCGCAAATGCATGGAATATTGTCGGGATAAAAATATTAGTCAAGTTTTTGAAATTGGTCCGGGTAAGGTTTTATCTGGTCTTGTCAGGGCTAATGGTTTTATGCAGGGAGTAGATGTTTATAGAGTGAATAATTTAAGAGGTGTAGCTTTAGTTATGCCTTAGTATTAATTTTGCAATTTATTATGACTATGAAAAATATTTGGGTAATGATTAAGGCTGTAAGTATTAAAAGTTTTGGACGGTTGAGTAATGGTATAAGACTAGCGCTGAAACATGGATTAACTTCGGGAGTTATGCTTGAATATATTTATGATAATAAATCCCGAGGGATAAGTTTATTAGGTAAGTGGATTGACCGTTTATTTTTAAATTGTTCGGACTTGCAGGCTTTACGTGTTCGCGAACACAATGTAAAAGAATATATTCAAGAATTTTTAAAAGAAAATAAGTTTTCTTTAAAAGTTATAGATATCGCTTGCGGATTTTCTCGTTATATGCGGGAAGCTTTATTTGCGGGTAATTTAAAACAGTTAGATCTTATTTTAGTTGATACAGATGATTCTTACCGAGCTGTAGTGAAAAAATCATTCTCTGATATAGGTGTTTTGGTGAGATATGAGAATAAAAGTGCTTTGGATGAATCGTTTTTGCAATCTTTAAGTCCTGCCAATTTAGTTGTTGCTTCGGGTTTTTATGATTGGATTATCGATGATACGGTAGTTCAAAAATCTATGGGTTTAGTGGGGAGTATACTTTCTAAGAGTGGAGTTTTTATTCTTACAGGCCAAAGTAAAAACAGCGATTTGCTTTTAATGCGCTACGCTTTTACTGATTTCAATCATAATCCATTATTAATGAAAATGCGTTCATCTGATGAAATGATTCAATGGTTAACTGTTGCAGGTTTTAAAATTCAGCGTTGCGATACGGACAAAAAAGGATATTATTACACGATTAAAGCTGTGAAATTATGATTTACTCGCTGCTGCTAAAACAAGAGAACCTTTAGCTATAATTTTTCTTCCTGCCGTAGCTTCCACATTATAAGAATATAAACCGTTAAATTTTTCAGCACTTTCTGCATAAAGTTCTAGTATATCTTTAGGATATGCTGGAGAAATGAATTTTATATTAGATGATGCAAGAAAGAAAATTTGTGTAGGGGGGATATTCCCTTGAGCAGTTATTTTTTTGCTAAATCCTAAAAGTAGTCCGCTTGTTTGAGCTAATGCGTCGAGAATTAGTACTCCGGGCATAATGGGCTTTTGTGGAAAATGCCCTTTAAACCAAGGCTCTTGCTCGTCTATTTGTCTTTCAGCGATAATTAATTTATCAGGAACAAATTTTATAACCCTATCTACAAAAAGAAAAGGGCTGCGGTGAGGCAGAATTTGTAATATTTCATCTAAACCGAATATGGTTTCTTTTCTCATAGTAAAATTATTATAGCATAAACAAGAATTATAAGCATTTAAATGAAATATAAAATATGAGTTAGAATATAATTTTTTATAGTTTTAAGATTTTAGAAAATATTTGACCCTATCTTAAGCTGCGGTATAATATTCTGTTATACATTGCGTTATCTTTATTCAAATATAATAATCAAATAAATAATTGATAAAAAGTAATATTTTAGAAATAAAAAAAATAATTGCGGATACGGCTAGACTGGTTAATAGAAAATCAGAAGATATCCTTCTTTTGGCAGTGACTAAGCAAAGAACTGTGGAGCAAATAAAAGAAGTTATTGCTAGCGGTATTTATGAAATTGGTGAAAATAAAGTCCAAGAAGCTATTGTAAAATTTAAAAATTTGAGCTTAGACTTAAATTCAAAAGTTTTAAAGTGGCATTTAATAGGCCATTTGCAAACAAATAAAGCAAAAGATGCTGTAAAAATATTTGATTTGATACACTCAGTTGATAGTTTACGTTTGGCAGAAGAAATAAATAAACAAGCGGAAAAAATAAAAAAAATTCAAAAGGTTTTGGTTGAAGTTAATGTTTCAGGAGAAGTAAGTAAATTTGGGATATCTTGTGAAGAAAGTTTCGAATTAATAAGAAGTATTGATAAATTAGCTAATTTAAAATTACAAGGTTTAATGACAATGGCTCCAGTTGTTGATAATCAGGAATTGGCCAGACCATATTTTAAGAAATTTAAAGATTTGTTTGATAGCATTAATGCTACAAGAAGCGTTGATAATAAATTGAGTATTTTATCGATGGGAATGACTGATGATTATGAAGCGGCGATTAAAGAAGGATCGACTATGGTAAGAATTGGTCGAGCTTTATTTAAATAGTTGTTAGTTTATAGGAGATATAGCAAATGTTTATGAGTAAAAAGAATCCCAAAAAAAGTATTGGAATTATTGGTTATGGGAATATGGGTTCTTCTATTGGAGAACGTATTAAAGATAATTATTCAGTTTATGTTTTTGAAAAAGATAGTGAAAAAATAAAAAACAATTTAGGTGTTACTTGCTTAAATAGTTTAACTGAGTTATTTAATAAATCTGAGATTATAATTTTAGCTGTTAAACCACAAGATTTTAACCAAATATTAGAAGAAATGAAAGATTCGGTTAAAAATAAATTAATTATTTCTATTGCAGCTGGTAAAACTACTATAAGTATTGAAAGTATTCTTAATAATGCAAGAGTAATAAGAGTAATGCCGAATTTAGCAGCTAAAATAGGAAAAGCTATGAGTTGTTTATGCAAAGGAAAGTTTGCAACTCAAGATGACTTAAAATTATCAGTATTTATTTTTAATTTTGTAGGAGAAACTTTGGTTATTGATGAAAAGATGATGAATGCTTGTACTGCTGTTTCTGGAAGTGGACCAGGTTTTTTCTTTGAGTTAATAAAAGATTTGCAACGTAAGGATTGGGAGCGATTTGCAGGTAAAGAATTTAAACCAAAATTAAAAACGTCTGCTAAAAATATTGGTTTTAATGATATGGAAGCAGAAATTTTAGCAGCTTCTACTACTGGTGGTGCTCTTGAAATGTTGCGAGTAAGTGTGAAAGATAATGTAACAGCAGAACAGTTACGTAATCAAGTGACTTCTAAAGGTGGAACGACAGAAGCCGGTTTAAAAATATTAAACAGTAATTTAGAAAATTTAGATAAAGCTGTAAATGCTGCACTTAAACGAGCTGAGGAATTGTCAAAATAAAATAAGGAGAGATTATGGCTAAAGTCGGAATAATTGGTGGTAGCGGATTATATAAAGTTGACGGTATTAAAAATCTTAAAGAAGTTTCAGTTGTAACTCCTTTTGGAAAGCCATCAGGTAAATATAGAGTAGGTATTTTAGAAGGGCATGAAGTTGTTTTTTTACCTCGACATGATGTCGGACATAGATTAAACCCATCTGAAATTAATTATAAAGCAAATATTTATGGAATGAAAAAGTTAGGTGTTGATCGCATTATATCTGTTACAGCTTGCGGAAGTTTACGCGGTGATTATAAACCTATGGATTTTGTTTTACCGGATCAGTTTGTGGATAGAACTAATCAGGCAAGAAAAATGACTTTTTTTGAAAACGGGATTGTGGC
>CAYQXW010000062.1:0-9901 GCA_964421615.1 uncultured Planctomycetales bacterium | reverse complement strand
GAAAGAAGGCAGGAACTTTTTAATATTGAAAAAAGACTTGCCCAAAAAGAAGAAAATATTGATCGCAGAATGGATTTATTGGAAAAGAAAGAAAAAGATATTGATGTAAGACAGGATAATATCAAAAAGTTGGAAGATAATATTAAAGCAAAAGAAGGGCAACTGCAATCTTTGATTTTGGAAGAAAAAGAAAGATTACAAAAAATAGCTTCGTTATCAATTGAAGAAGCTAGACAAATTTTGCTTAATCGTTTAAGTGAAGAATTAAATGCAGAAAAAGCGTTGATGATTAAGAGAGAAGAAGAAGAATTGCGTAATGTTGTAGAGAAAAAAGCTACTGAAATAGTTAGCTTAGCAATTCAACGATGTTCAGCTGAGCAAACTGTTGAATCTACTGTTAGCGTTGTTAATCTTCCAAGTGATGAGATGAAAGGAAGAGTTATTGGTCGAGAAGGTAGAAATATACGTGCTTTGGAAATGGCAACAGGTGTTGATTTGATTATTGATGATACTCCAGAAGCTGTTACTTTATCTTGTTTTGATCCTGTAAGAAGAGAGATAGCAAGATTAAGTTTGGAAAAATTAATTTCTGATGGAAGAATTCATCCAGGTCGTATTGAAGAAGTTGTAGAAAAAACAAAAAAAGAGATGGATGAAAAAATTCGAGAAGAAGGAGAAAAAGCTGCTTTTGAATCTGGGGTTGAAGGATTACATCCAGAAATAATTAAATTATTAGGAAGATTAAAATATCGTACAAGTTTTGGGCAGAATGCATTACAACATTCCAAAGAAGTATCTTATTTATTGGGAGTTATGGCTTCTGAATTAGGTTTAGATTTTAAATTAGCTAGAAGAATCGGGTTGTTGCATGATATTGGCAAGGCAATTGATTATCAGATTGAAGGTACTCATGCGAAGATTGGTGCTGATGTTGCGAAAAAATTTAATGAACCTTTGGAAGTTATATTAGCAATTGAATCTCATCATGAAGAAGTTCCATTGGTTAGCTCTTATTCTGTTTTAGCTGTTGCAGGTGATGCTATTAGTGCTGCTCGTCCAGGAGCAAGACGTGAAACTCTGGAAACGTATATTAAAAGATTGGAAAAACTTGAAGCAATTGCAAATCAGTTCAAAGGGGTTGATAAAACATTTGCGATTCAAGCAGGGCGAGAAATTAGAATTATGGTTCAGCCTGAAAAAATTTCTGATACTGATGCTATTAATATGGCTCGTGAAATTCGCAAGAAAATTGAAGAAGGTATGGAATATCCTGGACAGATTAAAGTTACAGTTATTCGAGAAATACGAGCTATTGAATATGCTAAGTAATTAAAAGGTGTAAGGCTAAAATTTATGAAAGTTTTATTTATTGGTGATATTGTAGGAAAGCCCGGAAGAGATGCAGTTTCTGGGCTTATTCCTCTATTAAGAAAAGAATATAATTTAGATTTTGTTATTGCTAATGCAGAGAATGGTTCCGGAGGGTCTGGAATTACTCCAAAGGTTAGTGATGAATTATTTGCATCTAAAGTCGATGTTTTAACTTCTGGAGATCATATTTGGAAACGCAAGGAAATTGTAGAGTTAATAAATAGTGATTCTCGAATTTTAAGGCCACTAAATTTTCCGAAGGGGGCCCCAGGTTCCGGTTATGGAATTTATAAAACAGAAAAAGGAGTTAAGATTGCTGTTGTTAATTTATTAGGCCGAGTTTTTCTCGACCCGATTGATTGTCCTTTTCATGCAGTTAAAGATGCTTTAGATATTATAAAAAAAGAAACAAATATTATTTTTGTAGATATTCATGCAGAAGCTACTTCAGAAAAGATTGCTTTAGGATGGTTTTTAGATGGGCAGGTTAGTGCTGTTTTAGGAACGCATACGCATGTGCAAACTGCTGATGAAAAAATTTTACCTAAGGGAACTGCTTATATTACTGATGTTGGGATGGTTGGGCCTTATGCTTCAGTTTTGGGGCGAAAAGTAGAAAATGTTATTGAACGTTTTTTATCTTGCGTTCCTGTGCGATTTGAAGTTGCGCAGGAAGATATTCAGGTGCATGGTGTTATTGTTGAAGTAGATGAATCAAATGCGAAAGCGGTTAATATTCAGCGTATACAAAGAAAGTTAAATTAAATGGTATTTGTAAGGAAAATATTTTTTTTAATTTTATTTTTTAACTTATCTTTTAATTGCGTTTTTGCGCAGACCGAAGATTTAAGTTATAGTTTGGATGTTAATTCCAATACTATAGCTTTACCCAAAATTTTCTCTTCTAATATTGATTTGAGCGGTAAGGGAATAAGTGCCGATAAAAGTTCTTCTCAAAATCTGGCTTCTAAAAAATCGTTAGAGTCTTGGAATAAAGAAATCAGTAATACTCAAATATATCGATTACAATTTAATTTATGGGATAGTGAGCAGCTTTCCAAAGATAAACAGCAGCAAGCAGCGTTTATTGATAATTATGCTAATTTAATTAAAAGTTTAAATGATAAAGGCGCAATAGTTTTGCTTGATTTTTTTGGTACTCCTCAGGGAATGGGGAAAGTTTTAGATAAAAAAAGTGTACCTGCTGATTATACTCAATATAAACAGTTAGTTAAAAATTATATTCGTGAATTTAGCTGTAATCGAAAGTTAAAAATTTGGTATGAGGTTTGGACAGCTCCAGATTTAGAAGAGTTTTTTTTAGGAACGACACAGGATTATTTATTGCTTTATAAAAATGTAGCAGAGGCAGTAAGCGAATTGAAACTAGAGACTAAAGCTGATATTTTGATAGGTGGGCCATCTGTTAGCTGGTGGTTCCGGACGCTAGAAGATAACTCTATCGTTACTCCAGAAAGCAGTTTAATTTATGAATTAATAAAATTTTGTTATCAACATAAATTGCCTTTAGATTTTATTTCTTGGCATGCGTATTCTACTGATCCTAAAGTAGAAAAAGAAAATACAAAATATAATCGTAAACCTGCGGAATTAATAAAGCCATGGTTAAGTTATTTTAATTTTGATGAGAATATTCCTTTAATAATTGATGAATGGAATTATGATAATGGATTAAATTTAAGTCAGGAAAGAGACGAGAAATCTTTTGTTAATGCCAGTTATATTCCCAGTAGACTTAAATATATGTCTGAAGCTGGTATTGATTATCAAGTTTTTTTCAGCTTGCAAGATTTTCAGGATAATGCGGAATTAGTAAATAGAAATGTAGGGGTTTTTTCTAGCAAAAATACTCCGAAGAATTTATTGAGTGTTTTTAAAATGATTTCTATGTTGGGGCAAAATATGTTTTTGTCTTCAACTAAATTAACTGATGATTTCGTGGGAGTTGTAGCGACAAAACAGGATTCTGAAATTTGTATTTTAATTTATAATTACATTGATACCCAAGCTGCTAAAAATTTTATTTCTAAAAATGTTGCTTTTTTAAATGAAAAAGAAAGAGAAGTTGTTGTTGATATTGTCAGGACTGATAAATGGGAAAAAATATTAAATAAAACGTTAGATTTAAGTGGATTATCTTTGACGGGTAAATTGCTTAATATGTTTAATAAAGCGATTGAGATTAACGATAAAAGTAAGAAATTTATTGGTAGTAACCGAAGTTTTCAATTTGAATTAAAAAATATGAAAGAAGATTACTCTTATCAGCGATATGTTGTGGATTCAAGCTGTTTATCAAATTGTAATTTTGTGCCTTTTGAAGAAAAAGAATTAGAACTTAAAGATTCTTATCAATGGCCAATAAATTTAACTCCATATTCTGTAAATTTATTGGTTTTTAAACCGCTGATTAAAAAAGATAAAGCGCAAAGCAGTTTATCGGTTTCACTTATAAAAGAAGTTTCTTCTATTGCGGAGCAGAAAGAAATACAGAAAACAAAAGAAGAAAAGTTGGTAGTTGAACCAGAAGTAAAAAAAGCGATAACTGCTGAAAAAGAAAATGTTAAAGCTGTAGAAGAAATCAAAATAAAAGATAATAATAATGTCACCCAAGAGCAAAAATAGTGTACCGCAAACACAGGAAGACTTTTTAGATCTTTTTATGCAGCAAGATGAAAAGGCTAAGAAACAGATATTGACTGTTTCAGAATTAAACGCTCAGATCAAAATTATTTTAGAAGATAGTTTTGCGGCTGTTTGGGTAGAGGGTGAAATTTCCGGAATTAGCAAAATTTCAACTGGGACAACTTTCTTTTCTTTGAAAGATAGTAGTAGTTTGCTTAAATGCGTAATTTTTCCTTCGCATATGCATAGTTTGAAATTTGATCTAAAAGATGGGATTAAAATTGTTTGTTTTGGTCATATTAGCTTATATGAAAAGACCGGACAGTATCAACTTTATGTTGAAAAAATTGAGCCTAAAGGTATTGGCAGTCTTCAGCTAGCATTTGAACAGTTGAAAGAAAAATTAGAAAAAGAAGGATTGTTTGCTGCAGAACATAAAAAACAACTTCCTTATTTACCTGCTAAAATTGGGATTGTAACGTCGATTACTGGCGCAGCATTAAAAGATATGTTGAAGGTTTTGGATCGTAGATTTAAAGATGTGCATATTATTATTCGTTCTTGTTTAGTTCAAGGGGAAACAGCAAAAGATGATATTGCGGCAGCGATTAAAGAAATGAATGAATATAATGATAGTTTAGGTGAGAATGAGAAGATAGAAGTTTTGATAGTGGGTAGAGGCGGCGGTAGTATTGAAGATCTATGGTCTTTTAATGAAGAAGTTGTAGCTCGGGCAATTTATAATTCCAGAATTCCAGTTATTTCTGCGGTAGGGCATGAGAGAGATTTTACAATTTCTGATATGGTTGCAGATTTAAGGGCAGCTACTCCTTCAGTGGCAGCGGAAATAGTTTTACCGCAAAAAGAGGAGTTGAAAAATAAAGTTAAAAGTTCTTTTGATAGAATTATAGGAATAATAGAAGATATTGTTGCTGATTATTCTCAGAATTTAGAAGATAATTTGCATAGGCTGAAAGTTGTTGTATCACATAATTGGCAAATTAATTCTCATAAACTTGAAATAGTAGTTTCAAAGCTGACAAAGTTAAATCCTGCGATAGTGATTCCAGATTTAATTAATAAAGTTGATGATTTAGCACGGCAGATTCATGTGAGAATGATGCATTTGCTGGAAATTAAAGAAATGGATTTTTCGTCTGGAATAGAAAAATTGGGAAGTTTAAATCCTTTGAATATTTTGAATCGCGGTTATAGTGTAACTTTTCGTGCAGATGATAATGTTGTAATTAAGGATGCAAAAGTTTTAAAAGAGGGTGATCTTATTAGAAGCAGGTTACATTGCGGGGAAGTGGTAAGTAAAGTTTGTAAAATTGAAACCGTAGGGTAGGAGAGGCGATATGTCAGAAGTAAAATTTGAAGAAGCTTTGAAAAAATTAGAAAAGATAGTTGTAGATTTAGAAAAAGGCGAATTATCATTAGATGAAGCTTTAAAAAAATATCAGGAAGGTTTAGAGTTATCTAGAATTTGTTCGCAGAGATTAGATAGTGCGAAGAAAAAAATTGATGTGCTTTCTAAAAATAAAAAAGGTGAATTTGAATTAAAATCCGTAGAAGAAGAGATAAAAGAATAAGAAGGTAAAAATGTTACTAGATAAGATTAATTCTCCTCAAGATTTAAAAAAACTTAATATTGCGCAACTTCATAGTTTATCTTCTGAGATCCGCAGGAGAATTATTAATGTTGTTTCTAAAACTGGAGGGCATTTAGCTTCTAGTTTGGGAGCAGTAGAAATTATAACAGCGTTACACTATTGTTTAGATACCCCAACAGATAAAATTATTTTTGATGTTGGGCATCAAGCATATGCACATAAAATATTGACAGGGAGAAATAAAAAATTTGATACATTGAGACAGTTTGGAGGGTTGAGTGGTTTTCCTTCTAAAGATGAGTCAGAATTTGATATTTTTACGGTTGGCCATAGTTCAAATGCGGTATCTTTAGCTTTGGGGTTAGTTTGTGCTAGAGATGCAATGAGTGATCCTGAAAAATTCAAAGTAGTTTCTGTCATTGGGGATGGGTCTTTAAGCGGCGGATTATGTTTTGAGGGATTGAATAATGCCGGACATTTAAAGAAAGATATTTTAGTTGTGTTAAATACTAATGAGATGAGCATTGCTCCAAATGTAGGAGCAATTAGCACTTATTTAAATAAACTTATATCTATGCCTATTTACAATAGGTTTAAAGATAATTTAGAAAGATTTTTAGAATCCCGAGTCCCAAAAGGAAGTAAGTTAAAAAAATTAACTAATAAGTTCGAAGAAGGACTGAAAGGATTATTTATTCCTGGGATGTTATTTGAAGAAATGGGATTTAGATATTTTGGCCCGTTAGATGGGCATAATTATGAAAGTTTAATTCCTACTTTAAAAAATATTTTAGAGATAAAGGGACCGAGAATTTTGCATGTTATTACTAAAAAAGGAAAAGGTTATTTACCTGCAGAAAAAGAACCGGTACGTTTTCATGGGACGGGAGCTTTTGATGTTTCTACCGGAGAATCTATAGCTAGTTTAAAAGAAGGATTTAAAAGTTATACTAGTTTTTTTAGTGAAAAATTGGTAGAGTTAGCCAAGGTAAATAAAAAAATAGTAGCTGTTACTGCTGCTATGCCAGAAGGTACGGGATTAGATAAGTTTAAAGATAATTTTCCAAATAGATTTTTTGATGTTGGAATTGCTGAAGCGCATGCTGTAACTTTTGCTGCTGGTTTAGCTAAAGGCGGATTTAAACCAGTAGTAGCAATTTATTCTTCATTTTTCCAAAGAGCATTGGACCAAGTTATTGAAGATGTTGCGATACAAAAATTACCGGTTATTTTTGCTTTAGATAGAGCTGGGATTGTAGGTGAGGATGGTGTAACGCATCATGGATTATTTGATATTTCGGCATTGAGGAATATTCCGAATATTTCTTTTATGGCGCCGAAAGATGGTATTGAGTTGAGTATGATGTTAGAATATGCTTTAACTTTTAATACCCCTACGGTTATAAGATATCCTAGAGGAGTATGTAAAGAAAATAAATCTTTTAGTGCTTATGAAGAAATTAGTTTGGGAAAAAGTGAAATTATTAAATACGGTAAAGATTTTACAATTGTTGCTTTGGGTTCAATGGTTGAGGTTTCCTTAGAAGCGATTAATATTTTGGAAAAAGAAGGGATATCTGGAACGTTAATTAATGCAAGGTTTGTGAAACCTTTAGATACGTTGATTTTGCAGGATTTAGTTGTTAAAACTAAAAATATTTTTAGCGTAGAAGAAGGAATTGTTGATGCTGGATTTGGAAGTGCAGTTGCTGAAAGCTTGAATTGTACAGTACATAAAATTGGGTTGCCAAGTGAGTTTGTTCCTCATGGAAAAAAAGAAATTCTTTTAGAAAAATATGGGTTAACTGCAAGTTTAATTGCAGAACGTATTAAACAAACAATTAAAAAAAATGTCAAAAATAGTAATTAATAAAGATAAATGTAAGGGATGTTTTTTGTGTATAGAATTTTGTCCTAAGAAAATTTTAATTGTGGATAAAGATTTGAATAAGTTGGGATATAGTAGTGTTAAAATGGATAATAAGGGAGAATGTAGTGGATGCTGTATTTGTGCTATTATGTGTCCAGATTCTTGTATAGAAGTATTTAAAGATTAAATATGAGTGATAATAGAAAATTAATAGCGGGTAATGAAGCAATTGCACAAGGAGCGATTGATGCTGGGTGTAAATTTTATGCTGGATATCCAATTACTCCTCAAAATGAATTAACTGCTTATATGGCTTTGCATATGAATGAAAATGGAAAAGTTTTTATTCAAGCGGAGTCAGAGATTTCAGCGATTAATATGGTGTTTGGTGCTTCAGCTTGTGGTGTGCGTGCCATGACTTCATCTTCAAGTCCTGGTATGAGTTTAAAGCAGGAAGGTATTTCTTATATTGCTGGAGCGCAATTGCCAGTTGTTGTTGTAAATATGATGAGAGGTGGTCCGGGATTAGGGAATATTGCTCCATCTCAAGCAGATTATTTTCAGGCGACTAAAGGTGGTGGGCATGGAGATTATCATTGTATTGTTTTAGCTCCTTACACTGTTCAAGAGTGTTACGATATTATGTTTAAAGCTTTTGATTTAGCGGATGAATATCGTAATCCAGTTATTGTTTTGGGTGATGGAATGTTAGGGCAGATGATGGAGCCGATGATTTTAGAAGAAAATATAAAAGAAGTTAAAAAAGAAAAAAAATGGGCTTTAACCGGATGTAAAAATAGAGATGCAAATGTTATAAAATCTTTTTATCTTAAAGATGGATTGTTAGAACAAGCGAATATTATTTTGCAAAAAAAATATCAAACAATTATTGAAACTCAGCAGGACTGGGAAGAATATTTTACTGAGGATGCGAAAGATATTATTGTTGCTTATGGTTCGATGGCTAGAATTTCTAAAGGGGTTGTACAGTTGCTGCGTAAGCAAGGTAAAAAAGTTGGTTTAATTCGGCCTATAAGTTTATGGCCATTTCCTCAAAAAGCGTTTGATAAATATTTAGGTAAAAAAATAAATTTTAAAGTTATTGAAATGTCTTATGGGCAAATGTTAGAAGATGTTAAATTAGCGGTTAATGGGAAAAATAAAGTTGATTTTTTAGGCCGGTCAGGAGGAGCTTTTCCGACTGAACAGCAAATTATAGAAATATTATGAAAAAAGTATTTGAACATCCAAAATCATTAAGGAATATTCCTACGCATTATTGTGCTGGTTGTGGGCATGGGGTGGCGCATAGATTAGTCACTCAGGCGATTGATGAGTTGGGAATTAGGGAAAATGTTATAGCAGTTGCTCCAGTAGGCTGTGCGGTTGTTGCTTATGATTATTGGAATATGGATTGTTGTGAAGCAGCGCATGGTCGAGCTTTAGCCGTGGCGACAGCTATAAAAAGAGTTCACTCTGATAAAATAGTTTTTACTTACCAGGGTGATGGTGATTTGGCGGCTATTGGTACCAATGAAACAATTCATGCAGCTAATCGAGGTGAAAATCTCACAGTTATTTTTATTAATAATGCAATTTATGGAATGACCGGTGGACAGATGGCGCCTACAACTTTGATTAATCAAAAAACTTCGACGACTCCCAATGGTCGTAGTGAAAAATTTCACGGTAGCCCGTTAAAAATATCTGAAATTTTAGCAAGTTTGCCTTTAGTGAAATATGTTGAAAGAGTTTCTTTGTTTAATCCTCAAGAGGTTTTAAAAGCTAAGGCTGCGGTGAAAAAAGCATTTGAGAATCAGATAAATAATGTTGGGTTTTCTTTGGTTGAAATTTTATCTCCTTGTCCGACATATTGGGGATTAAGCCCGAAAAAATCATTAGAATGGATAAAGGAAACGATGGTAAAAGAATTTCCTTTAGGAAAAATCAAATGACGGAAAAATTAATTATTGCAGGTGCAGGTGGCCAAGGCGTTATGTTGATGGGGAAGATTTTGGCTGAAGCTGCGATGCATCAGTATAAATATGTGACTTGGTTTCCTGCTTATGGCGCAGAAGTAAGAGGCGGTACGGCATATTGCATGGTGGTTATTTCTGATGAAGAGATTGGTTCAGTATTTGTTGATACTGCAGATACGTTGATTATTATGAATAATCCGTCGTTTCAAAAATTTGAATCAAAATTAAAAGATAACGGATTGATTGTTGTGAATGAATCTTTAGTAGATGTAAAAGGGAAAAATAATAGATATGAATTGTTATTAGGTAAATTTAGTGATTTAGCAGTTGAATTATCTAATCCTAAAGTTGCTAATGTTATAGCTTTGGGTTTTTATATAGGCAAGAAAAAAATATTAAAAGAAAAATTAATTTTGGATACT
>CAYQXW010000061.1:0-10021 GCA_964421615.1 uncultured Planctomycetales bacterium | reverse complement strand
CATTAGAAAAATGAAAATTTATTTGAGAGACAAAATAACAAATTCCCCCCATAATTAAACTTACCATTAAAACTTTCAAGAAAAATTTTATTAACCCTTTTATATCAACTCCTCCGACTTTTTTATCCAAAGTTTTAAGTAAAACTATAAAACAAATAATTCCAGATAAAGAATTTGCTAAAGCTATTCCAGATAATTTCATCGGAAACATTAAAATAGAATTGAAAATAACATTTAACCCTAAGTTCAGACACGCTATTTTAGTCGGACTAACTGTATCTTTGACTGCAAAAAAACCACATTGCAGTATTCTTGTTGATGCATACGCAAATAACCCTATACTATAAAAAAATAACGCCTGTGAAGTTGCATTAATAGAATAACTATCAAATTTACCTCCGCTAAATAAAGACAAAATTATAGTTTTTGATAAAACCATAAATAAAACTGCAAACGGCAGCATAATAAAAATTATTGATCTTAACCCAAAATTCAAAGTTTCTTTTAATTTTACAGTATCGTCTTTAGCTGCCTGACAAGAAAGCGCCGGCAAAATTGCTTGTGCTAAAGAACTGCTAAAAATCCCAATAGGAAATTGTATTAACCGATACGAAAAGTATAAAGCCGCTACCGCCCCATCTCCTACAATCCAAGCCAAAGAACCAAAAATCGAATCTACAAAGTTATTAACTTGATAAATTGCTGAACTCAAAACTCGAGGAGCCATTAATTTCCCAACTTGTTTTACTGCAGAATGTTTGAAATCTAATTTAAAACTAAACTTAAATCCTTTTTTCAAAAGAATTGGAACTTGCACCACTAATTGCAATACCCCGCCCACTAAAACTCCGGCAGCTAATCCTTTTATATCTTCCCCAAAAATAATAGAAAAAACTATTATTGAAATATTCAATAAACATGGAGCAAACGCAGGAACAACAAAATGGCGCAAAGAATTTAAAATTGCCATAGAATACGCTGTCAACCCAATTAAAAGAATATAAGGAAATATAACTCTATTTAATTGAACGGTTGTCGCAAACTTTAACGTATCCGAAACAAACCCTGGAGCAACAATACTTACTAAAAAAGGAGAAAAAATAATACCTAAAATAGTTATACCGGATAAAACTACCAGCATAACATTCATAAGAATATTCGCTAACTCCCAAAATTCTTTTTTCTTGTCTTGCGCTAAATATTCACTAAAAACCGGAACAAAAGCAGCATTAGCCGCACCCTCACCTACTAAATCCCTAAAAAGATTCGGTATTTTGAATGCTATTACAAAAGCTTGCGCGTATAAATACACTCCAAATAACCGCGCAATAACCAAATCCCTAATAAAACCTAAGATTCTGGAACATAAAGTGGCAATCCCTATGATACCTGCTGACTTAGCTATTGTTTTTTTCGTATCTTTTTCCATAAGATTATTTTATTGACATATACCGTAAAATATGTTATTTTCTTATATTGTTAAATTTTAGGAATCTAGGAAATTATTTCCCTAGGTTTCCGCTTAAGAAGGAGTAAAGTAAACATGGCAAATCGTCGCGCCGCCGTAAAAAGACAAAGAGTAGACGCAAAAAGAACTGCAAGAAATTCTAGAATCAAAAAAGAAATCAAAAAAAATATTAAAGCTTTTATGGCTTTAATCACTGCTAAAAAGACAGATGAAGCTAAAAAATCTTTAAGCAAGGTTTCTTCTTTACTGGATAAAGCTGCTAAAAAGAATGTAATTCATGCTAATAAAGCTGCTAGAGACAAATCCAGACTAGCCCAGAAAATTTCTAAAACAGCATAATTTAACTACTAGTTGTTCTAAAGAATATGAAGGTTTGGCTTTTCCAGTTTTGATCTCTTGATCACACTTAAGGAAAAGCCCAATTCTTCTTTTGTATTGTAATACATCCCTATTATCTTTTTGCCAACGAGCACGTAAACCACCCAAAATTCTTTCAGGCCTTTCTCCATCTTCCAAAAGTTTACGTAAAATCTTCAAACTCAATGTTACTTTTTTTGCTTCAATATTTCTCGCTAACACAAAAACATCAGCAATCGGTTTAGTTCCTACATTAATAATATTTGCAGACTTCGAAATCTGGGATAAAAATTCATCGCGTAAATCCGCATCATCAGAATCAAAAATAAAAATTAAATTATCCTGTGGTTCTTGAAAAAATTTAACTAAAAATTCTTTAATGTCTTTTTTTAAGTCTTCTACCTGCTTAATTAGGATAACTCTTTTTGTTGCTTCAAAAGGCAGGAATAATATTTTTTCTTGAATAACTCGAAGGCTCAATTCACTTGCATATAAAACATCAAAATTAAAATCTTTTAAATTATCTGCAAGAAACTGTTTTTTTATTTTTTCTAAATTTGTTTCTTTGGCGGGAATATCATCTCCTAAAAGAAGATATATAAATTTATCTTTTACCATTGTTCAACCACACGGTCAACAATCCGGCGGCTCAAATCGTTTACAGCATCAACAATCGCAACATCTTCAGATTTAGCGCTAGGTCCGGTAACAAAATAAGTAGTATCGCCGGTAAAATTTGTCTCTTGCCAAAGCAGCTTATTTTCTTTTTTATCCCATAACTCTAAATTAACTACTATATTAATTCTATACTCCTGAATATCATCAGAGCTGGTATATCTTAACGGGTCTCTTCTGAATTCAACTAACTCTCCTTTAAGCTGTAAATCAGCAGCTTCAGATTTTACAGTTTTCAAATTACCATCAAAAATAAATTTATTATTAACCGCCCTAGTTATATCACTATCCAAAGTCGGTTTAAAAATTTTATACTTGCTGCCAGCATCAATATCTTTAGTAATATCAATTTTATTCACAAACTGCGTAATATATATCGTACGAAATTTATCAGCAATCATAGAACGTGTAGTATATCCACAACCTACAAAACAAGTTAACAATATAAACAGAATAAAGATTAAAATATTTTTTTTCATTTTTCACTCTTTTCTATTATCTGAACTCTCTCCATAGCTTTCTGAGCCCAAGCGCTATTAGGAACATTATCTATAACAGATTGATAATAAATTTTAGCAGACTTGTAATCCTTTTGTTTTTCATAAAATCTAGCTACATCAAAATTACTTTGCGCTTCTTTTTCTTTAAGCTGGTCTATATTTTTCTCTGCCTCTTCTGAAAGCTGAGCATCAGGATGTTCTTTTAGAAAATCCTCAAATTTTTCTTTCGCTTCTTTCGTCGCAACTTGATCATAATCAGAACTTTTAGAAAGATTAGCACGGCAAGCAGCAATCTGGAATTTTGCAGGGCTAACCCACTCACTATCAGGATAACTGGAAACTACTTTATTAAAAGCATCTTCTGCCTCATAATAACGCGATAAACTCTTCAAAACCAAACCTAATTTATATTGTGCTTTAGCCGCTAAAGGACCATAAGTAGAATTCTCAACAACTTTACTAAAAATTTCTATAGCTGGATTTTCAACAGGAAGATCTACCCCTAAAGCTCTACGTTTATATCCCCCCATAAAAGCTTCGGCTATTTTATATTCTTTTTCAATAATACTGGCAATTCTCTCTGAAAAAGGATATTTATCAATTACTTTCTGATATTCAAGATAAGCTTGAAAAAGATTATTCTGATCTTCTTCTGCCTGACCTAAATAAAACTGTGCATCTGCAGCTTCAACAGATTTAGGGTAATTTTTCAGCAGTTTTTTGAATTCTCTTTTAGCTAATTCATAATCTTTTTCATCTAAAAATGATTTAGCATATTCAAACTGGTCTTTAGGTGTAGATTTTGGTTCTTTCTTAGGATTAACAAACTTACCAGTCTTAGGAGTCCACAACCAATAACAATACCCAGGTTTAAATACCGTTAAAGTAAAAAAAATCGCCAAAAAAATAATAATTTTTCGTCTCATAATCAGTCCAATTTATCATAGTAGAGTTGGTTTGTCAATATCTTAAAAACAGCTTTAAAATGTAATATACGCGTAAGGAATTTTAAGCAGAATTGCATTCAAGTACAATAAAATTGCAACTAAAACTTCGCAAACAGAAGCAAAAGTATAAGCCATATATGAAGATATAAAACTAAACAAAACCATTCCAAAAACACAAATTGTAATCAAAGTAGCAATAAAAGGTATAAAAATATTAGCAAGCACTGAAATCCAAGAAACTAATTTAAAATTAAGTAAAACAATTAAAAAAGTAAACAACCAAACCGATAAAGAACTCAATACTACTTGCAGAAAATTTTTAATTAATTTTATATTTATACTGTCTAATCCAAAAATCTTTACTAGTATAGGATAAAACCATCCCAATGCCAAAACACAAGAAAAAGAAAGTAAAAAACCTACATCAAAAATAAAATTTGGATTTACGAGTAAAATTACTAAAGCTGCCAGAGATAAAGCATTAACAATATCATTTTCTTTCTGCACAAAATATGACAAACCGATAAAGACCGCCATAATCGTAGCACGCACAACTGGAACACATGCACCTGTTAACAAACAATATAAAAATAAACACACAACAATACATACAAATCTTACAATACGATTAAACCTGAAAAATTTTAAAATTAAATTAATTAAATAAGCTACAATCCCTACATTAAACCCACTTACCACTAAAATATGCACTGTTCCTGTTTTTATCATATCATCATAAATAACTTTGGGAACAGCCTTCTTATCCCCTAAAACCATCGCCTGAATAACGCCAACACTTACACCTCTAACATTATCAAAGATAATCTTATTTATCTTATTTTTAAAATAAATAGCAAAACTTTTAAATTTATTTCCTTTTTTTTGCCCAATAACTTTAAACTCACAATATTTATTCAACCGCAAAATATAATATATCTTACGATTTAGTAAATACTGAAAATAACTCCGCAACTTACTATAGTAATTAACCTTTATGGATGACAAATATCCTGTAAGTTCTAATTCATCGCCATAACTAACATCACTCTGAAAACCTAATTTCACTAAAATATCACCGTAAAGATTATTCGAAGTAAAATCATCCAATTCTATTCTTTTTACTTTTAAGTAAAAACTTGTTTTCTCTAAACTCACTTCCGGTTCAGATATAATTACCCCATAAACTTTAACTTCTTTAGATTGTATATCTCCCACAACGTTATAAAAATGATTACTCGGCAAAATTTTATCTACTTTAAACCAAACAATGCCAAATAGGAAAAAGAAAAAAATTATTAACAATTCAAAAATTATTTTTTTCTTATGCAAACAAAACATTAAAACAAAAACTACGAATAATAAAAAAAATAATAAAAATAATTTAATATTCAAATATTGTGAGAATATAAGGCCAGAAATAAAAACAACTGTTATTCCAACTACAGGTTTTTTAAATTCAAAACTCATAATCTTATTCAAAAATCACCAAATCTTTAAATTTATTAATCTTTTTAACAGAAAAACCTTTAATATTTTTCAAATCATCCAAACAAGTAAAGTTTCCGTTTTGCATACGATAATCAATAATTTTCTGCGCCATCTTCTCTCCTACATAAGGCAAAGCAATTAAAGCTGATTTACTTGCTTTATTCAAGTTACACTTACTATACAAAACCGGAGAATAAACAAATTTGCGCACAACAATATTTTTTTTAACTGCAAAAGAACAAATACTTCCCAAGATAATAATACCCAGAATAAAAAATAACGCCTGTTTTTCTGCTGCAGTAAAGTTAAACATATGTTCGCTCCGTAACTCATTACCCCTGCAGCTTTTCGCTTCGTCGATTTTTTCAAAATCTCCTCGCAGCTGCGGGGGTAATTCGCCCTTACAACTTACGTTCGCTCACTTTGTTCGCTCCGTAAGTTGTGGGCTCATTACAATAGACGAAAAAAAGATGGAAATCTAACAGGATTTTTTAATTTAAAACAGATATGACGTCTTTTAACTTCTGAGAGGTTGGAACTGCTTGCTCTTCTTCTAACCGCAGAACATCTAAAACATATGCATACGCAGAATTATATTCTTCTAATTTTTCTTTACTCTGACCACAATCAATAAAAAACCGCTTCAGCTGCTCAAGTGGCACAATTCCAATACTTGCCACTTTACAAATATTCTGCCATTTATTATCATTTTTTTGATTAACTAAATTTGTATTTTTCTTATCCACATTAATCAGATGAACTTGATTATCTAGCCTATTTAATACAACTCCACCACTTAACCTACCACCATCTTCTTTAACAATATTCAAATTAGCCATAAAATCCAAATACATTTTAATATTAATATTTTTCTTTTTCTTGTTTTTTTCAAAAAACTCTTCATAGTTATTTTTTGACAGTTTTAATTTTGTATCCACTAACATAACATACTTCCAAAATTTTTCTTTATCAAGAATAAATGTTGCCTGAGTTACAAAATCTTTTAAATCCACAAGTAACATTTCTCTCTCTTGAGTTTTAGCAAAATCAAATACACTGAGAATACTGATTTGCAGCCCATACTCCCTAGCCAATAAAATACCTTGCATAACAATAGGAATAATTTTGTCTCTTTTCTCTTGAGAAATTATTATTAAACTTCTCAAAAGTGAATTCTTCGTCTCAATATTTTTCGCCTGAAATACCGCCCTAACATCACTCATCAAATTTATCTTATCCTGCCAATTATTGGAATATCCTTTTACAAAAAACATAACTTCAGAATCAGAAAACTTAAATCCTTTAGTATTAGCATAATTTTTTATATCTTCAAATAAATCTAACTTTTGCTGCCAACCTTGCGGAAAATTTTTAAGTAAATATAACGCATCACTTGGCATTATTTTTACTCCCTTATTCTCACCATAAAGTTTAATCTGATCGAACAAATTTATTTTTTCTTTCCAACTCAAAGCATATCTTTTCAAAATAAATAAAACATCCGCATCTGTAAGTTTAACTCCTTTTTGCATTCCATATTCTTTTACTTCTTCAATAGCATCAATTTTATCTTTCCAGGTATTAGGAAATCTAATCGCAAAAAATATAATATCAGAATCTGTAAGTTTAATACCTTTTTCTGAAATATATTCCTTTACTTTTAACCTCTCATCCAACCTCTCCTGCCAAGAATTAGAATACATCATTAACAAAAGCATAATATCATCATTAGATAGTTTAATACTATTATCAACAGCAAAACGTTCGATTTGAGCATATAAATCTAACTTTTCCTGCCAAACATTGGGAAAGCGAATAATAAGTTCAGCTAAATAAGTATTACTCAATTGAATTTTATTTTGCTTAACATACAAACGTATCTCTTCAACTAAATCTATTTTATTCATCCACGATCGCGGATAGTAAGTAAGTAATTTATTAATCTGATTTTTTGTTAACCTTAATCCTTTCTGCTTAGCATAAGCTGAAACATCTTTATATAAACCTGGATTACTTTTAATAAATAGTTGAGCCTCTTTTATAATTTGGTCAAAAGCATACCGGCCAAAATCTTTTATCTGTTTATCTACATCTGCATCATTCAATTTAACATCATTCTGATTTTTATCTTGAAAATCAGCTAAAACTCTACTTAGAAACTTTCCTTGCCGTAACTGTTCATATATTGAATAAATATTTGCAAGCGCCTCATGATTATTATAAGCTTCTGCCATTAACTGTTTAATAGTCTTTCCGGACACAATATTTTTACCTAATACTTTAGGTTTATACTCCCCATAAGAATATTTGGAAGTATCTCCATTAAAACTTTCATAACGAACATCAAAAATTAAGATATTTTCAATTAAACCGCATTTAGGACAAACTCGTTCCCAATCTTCAACCTGCCACTCCATTCCGCAAAGAGGACACAAATTATCATTTTCTAAAGATTCAACGATTTTTTTATTTCGCATTCCGCCATCTTCACTGACTTTTTTCATGTGTTCCACATATCTTTTCAAATTTATCATCTGCCTATCGCTATTAATTTCAAAAAATACATAATATAAATCTTTTGGAAGATATAAATCTTTATTTAACCGTGTATATTTATAAAAATTGTCTTTATCTAAAATATGAGATTTAGGACTTATAACTTTAGCAAGCTCCATTACATTTGCTTCTTGATTTTTAACTGCAAATTTAAATGCAGCCTGAGCACTTACCTCTATACCGTAAAATTTTCCCAACCGAATAATACTATTAATATTATTCAATTTGACCCTTAGTATTTTTTCATCAAATTTAATCAGATCTCTTAAAACCGAATTAGTTAATTGAACATCAAACTCTGTACAATTTTTAACAATTTCTACTTGAGCATTTAACTTTTTCTGCCAACTATTGGGATAAGTTTTTGCAAAAAATTTTGCTTCTGCCTCGGTAAGATCCAATTCTTTATCCGCAGCATAATTAATGATTTGGCCTAATAAATCATCTTTCTGACGTTTTAAATAATCAAAGTAGGTCGACAAATAAATTTCTTTTTTCTCAGCCACTTCTTCTTTGAATAAATCGAACTTATTTCTTTCTAAAGAAAATTTAGAAACTTTCTGAGTATAGCTCCAAAACTTATCTATATCTTGAATTTTAGTCTTACTGTTGAAAACCAGCTCTAAATTATTAATATCTATCATCACTTGCTGATTGTAAAATGCAAATACATAAGCAGTTTTCGGTGAAACATCAATCCCCATATCTCGGGATAAACTCAAAATACTTTTCATATTCAATAAAACTTGCGGCTGTATATCTTCTTTTATAGAAATAATCCTTAAAAGCATATTTCCGCTTAACTCAATCCCTAAAGCTTGAAAATCTTTTTTAATTGCAGCCATTTTCATTATTTTAGCTTTCCAATCCGTAAACCTTATTAATAAAAAATCAATATCTGCAACAGACAGGTTTAATTCTTTAGTTGAAGAATATTTTAGTGCAACACCAACAAAATTCTCCTCTCTAAATTTTAAATAATCATTAAAATAAATTTCTTTCTTATCCGGAAGAGTTTTAATAAACTGTAAATATAGGTTATACGTTATTCTCAACTGAATATCATTTTTTATTAAATTCCAAAATAAGTAAAAATCTTTAATCACCGTTTTCTTAGAAAACAGATTGTTAATTAAAACTTTTTCATTAATTAAAATATCTGTATTCTTTGTAGCAAATTTCACAAGTGTCCCAGCAGTAACTTTTACTCCATACTTTTTCCCAAACTTAATAATTTCTAAAACTTTATTTACAACTTTCTTTTGCGTAACATCACTCATACTAGCAAAATGTATTAATTCTGTTGCAGGAAAATAGATATCTTCTTTTTTAAACTTATTATTTATTTTTGCAATAGCATCAATCTTGTCTTTCCACATATTAGATAAACTAACAATAAAGTAAACTACATTAGTATCACTAAAATTCATTCCTTTAGAAATTCCATACTGTTTAATATCTTCAAACATATCTAATTTATTCTTCCAAGTATTAGAATTGCCTTTTAATAAAAATAGCATATACGAATGCTTCAATGGGATATTCTTAATACGCGCATATTCTTTAACTTCATCAACATTGCCAATCTGTTCTTTCCAATATTTGCTTTTCATAAAATACAATTTATCTGAATTAGACAACACTAAAGATCTTTGTAACGCATAATCAGCTATTTCATCGGTTAAATCAAGATAATCTTTCCAAGATTCAGAATCAATCAAGAAAATCATATCCGTATTATTCAAAACAAAACCTTTAGTTAAACCATATTCGCGAATCACATCCGCCTCATCTACTTTTTCTTTCCAATTTTTATATTTAAGTAGATTAATCGCTTGTGTCTCATAATAAGTTAATCCTTTATCCTTCGTATATTCTGTTATCTCAGCAATAGTATCTAATGTTTTAGAACAGTTCTTAGGAGAAACTAAATACAATCTAAAAATATAAGCATCTGTTAAATGCAGCCCTTTACTTTTTGCATAATTTAACATTTTTTCTATAGCTACAATTTTATTTTTCCATGCTAC
>CAYQXW010000060.1:0-10073 GCA_964421615.1 uncultured Planctomycetales bacterium | reverse complement strand
ATCTCCTGCACCAGTAGGATCAACTACTTTATCAATAGGAAATGCTGGCATACAAACAAAACTATCATCCCAAGAAAAAATAACCCCATGCTCACCCTTTTTAATTAAAGCCATTTTTGCACCTAATTTTCTTAATGCTTTAGCAGCCTTAATTAAATTAGTTTCACCAGTCAATGATCTTGCTTCTTGATCATTAGCTACAAATATATCTACTAGTTTAAAAAGTTTAAGCAAAGATTTTCTTTTTGTATTTATCCAATAATTCATACTGTCTAAACCCACTAACTTTGGTTTATTCAACATTTTTAAAACATTCATTTGAATATCCGGATCAACATTTGCTAAAAAAACATTTTTGATGTTTTTTTGTTTTTCTGATATCTTCGGAGAAAAAGTTGCAAGAACACCTAACTGCGTATCTTTAGTAATAGCAGCATTAAGATCGCCCTGATACTCACCTGCCCAGGCAAAAGTTTTACCTTCTGCTTGTATTAAAGAATCTAAAACAATTTTTTTATCATTCAAAAAATCAATATGTTTGCGAGGGAAATCTTCTCCTACCACAGCAACTAAATGAACATCAGTAAAAAGACGCGCTGCCATAGAAAAATGTACAGCAGATCCTCCTAAAAGTTTATTCTTTAATCCAGAAGGGGTTTTAACTGTATCTAACGCTACCGTACCTAATACTAAAATACTCATAGAATCCTCCTAATTATTTAATAAAAATTAAAGTCAGAATTGCGATAAAGAAACAATAATAACCAAAACAATAAAATTTTGCTTTATTCATTATAGCTTTTAAAATCCATAATGCAAATAAACCAACAAAAAAACTAGTTAAAAATCCCACCAATAAATTTACAGAATCAAACTTCAGAACTGAACCTATTTTTCTTACCTCTAAAACTACAGCTCCCAATATAACTGGAATTGAAATAATAAAAGAAAAACTAAATGCTTTCTGCTGTTCTATCTTTCTGAATAATAAAGTAGAAATAGTCATTCCTGCTCTAGAAACTCCTGGAATAATTGCCACAGCTTGAGTAAACCCAACAATAACTGAATCCACAAATGTAACATTTTTTTTATCAGCTTTTGAAAACTTCTTCGTCAATAAAAGCAATATGCCTGTAAAAATCCAAGCCACACCTACAGCTTTAGTCGAAGAAAATAAACTTTCAAAAAAATCTTTTCCTAAAACACCAATAACTCCAGTAATAACTGTAACTAAAAAAACATAACCAATAACTTTCTTATCTTTTAACAACTCTAAAATATCTTTATAAAAAAATACTAAAACAGAAAATAACGTTGCCAGATGAAGAACAATAGAAATTTCCAATCCCTTATCAGATAATCCAAATAATTTTTCTAAAACTAACAAATGCCCAGAACTACTTACAGGTAAAAACTCTGTAACCCCTTGAATAAAACCTAAAACAATATATTTAAGCATTTTTTATCCTCAGCTCTTCAAAAACTATATCAACTAACGAATGATCCCACCCATGTTCCAACAACTCTTTATATAACTGATCAGAAGCAACTCCCTGAGAAATTTTCTGATTTAAAAAAATTTTCAACATTTCTATATTATATTTTTGAATTTTATCTAATTGCAATTCTATTCTTTTTTCTTTATCTGGTTTATTTAGTACCCATGCTAAAAAAGCAAAAAACAATGGAAGGAGAAGAATAAACCAAGTACCAATAGCAATATAAGCAGGACTTTTACCTAAAATAAAAGCAGAAGCTCCCCAAAAAATATCCACTAAATAATGGGCAACTAATAAGGATACTACTCCATATCGAATAAAAATAAATCCAAAAAAAATACCAAGTAAAGTCACTTCAATTCCGCGAAACCATACAGGAAAAATCGCGTAATTAGTATGCCCAAAACCCCAGATCAAAGAACTAATTAATATAGCTAAAAAAACATTTTTAGTAATATTTTTCAACCAGCTTATACCAAAAACCCTAAAAATAATTTCTTCATTAAAACTTGCAATAATCGCCATAACAAAAGCTGCAAAAAAAGGAATATACGCAGACGAATGTTCTGTTAAACTGATAGTTTGTTTCCAAACACCTAAATATTTATGACCAAAACTAAATATTAAAGATTGAAATCCTAAGAAAATAATGAACAATAAATATCCAAGAATTATATTCTTAGCAGCTTGCTGGGTAAAAAAACTCGACTTAAAATAATGCAACAAAGAATAATTTTTACGCTCAGGAAACTCACGTGCAAATAAAAATTCTCCAGCAATAGCAGGAATAACTCCTACTACGCTGACAAAAAGTACAATAATTATCGCGCCCACAAAATATTGCCCCATAAAAGACATAAACGAATCTGTAGTACGATAATTCATAAACACATTTTCAATATTATTCCATGAAGCTAAAACCTGCAACACCCCAAGAAAACACGCAAAAACAATAAACTTACGTTTACAAATACGCATATCTAAACTAAATTTATTTTTTAAAACAACACTTATTGCTACTACAAGCAACCCTACAAACAAAATATAAATAATTCTGCTCAAAAAAGCGCCTTGAGCAAATTGTTTATCAATATAACGATTAAATTTTTCAGGAATATCTAAACCAACTTTAGAAAAGTACCTTACTTCCTCCCCGGAAATTATAACCTTAGTTAAAAATTTTGCCTGACCTTGTCCATTATTCCAATTTAAGTTAATTCCTTTTTTCTCCCAAGAAAACAAATAATCTGTACGGTTTTCAACTTTCTGAGCACTCTCTTCATTAAAATCATAATTTACAAAGTCAAACCCAAAATTATTTTTCAAAAAATCTTCTGCTTTTTGTTTAGCTAAAGCTTTATCTAAAGTTAACCGTTTTTCAATATCCTCAATCAAATGGTTATAAATAATTATTTGGCCAGTTTTAGGATTAATCCATAACAAAAACTCTTCTTTCTGCAAAGACTTAAAAAAACGCACCTTCCAAGTAAACAATTGTAAATCATGCAGATTACTAAATTTCTCAACTTGAGAAGACCCTAAAACTTTCTGCAAAAAAACATCACTATATTGATCAGATTCAAATACTACTGCAGTTTGATACTTACTTACATCAAAACCCAACTTATTTAAATAATTTTTACTAATATCCACTGCTTGATTTTTATCTACAATTAAATCTACAACTTTAAATTGCGGATACCCAAGCTTCAACCAAACAATAAAAAAAATCACCGCTAACAATATAAAAAACAACCAGCTTTTTTTAGCTATTAAATTTTCTTTCATTAATTTTTCAATTGGGATGTTTTTCAAGAAATTTAGCTAAATCTCTCGCTAATTCGCAAAAAACACTTACTTTTTTATTATTAAAAGGATGCACAAACTCAACAGACTGTGCATGCAGACAAACTCTTTTAGCCCTTAAAGCAAAATCCTTCCGGAAAATAAATTTACTCTCCCCGACTAACGGATGTCCAAACATTTTAAAATGCAACCTAATCTGATTTTTTCTTCCCGTTTTGGGATAAACTTCAACTATTGTAAAATCTTTTCTTACTTCAACAATTCTAAATGCAGTAATCGCCTCATGTCTTTCTAACGGAATATTAATACTGGTATATTTATTATTAACTACTCCATGCACAAAAGCAATATAACTTTTTTTAACTTTTTGTTGAGCAAAAAGTTCCATCATCGCCTGCTGGGAACGTTTACCCTTAGCATAAATAATCACACCAGAGGTTTCTTTATCTAAACGGTGACAAGGATGAAAATTATAATCAGCATTTATATCTTTGAATTCATTGTTTAAAATATCGGTAAGGGTTATTTGATTTTTATCAACAGCAGGAATAGTAAGTAAATCCGCAGGTTTATTCACAATTAAAAACCATTCATCTTCATATAAAACCGGAATATTTCCAGCCACGGTATCTTGCCTTTTTAAATTATCTGCAGCATTCTATCTAAAGATTTTTTTGCTTTAATCCGAATTTCATCGCTAACTTTAACTTCATCTTTCAATGTTTCTAAACAATACAAAATTTTTTCCTGTGTCGTACGCTTCATATTCGGACACACTGCTCTCTCAGAAGCGGCATAAAATTCTTTATCAGGGTTATCCTGCTTTAATCTATAAATTAATCCTACTTCAGTACCTACAATAAACTCTTTAGCGTTGCTTTCCTTCGCAAATTTTCCCATTTGACTAGTCGACAAAGCCACATCCGCCATAGCAACCACTTCAGGCAGACATTCAGGGTGCACAATTACTTTCGCTTTAGGATGAAATTCTTTTTCTCTTTTGATATCTTCAGGTTTTATTTTAATATGGGTCGGGCAAAAACCTTTGCATAAAATTATTTTTCTTCCTGTTTTTTTAGCAACATAATTACCTAAACATTCATCAGGAACAAAAATTATTTCTTTCGAATCTTTAAACGCATTCACAACTGCAACGGCATTAGTAGATGTACAACAAACATCCAACTCTGCCTTAACTTCAGCAGAAGTATTTACATATCCAATAACAACTGCATTCGGATGTTCTTTTTTCATTGTTCTTAATTGTGCAGCCGTAAGCATATTCGCCATAGGGCACGTTGCTTCAACATCAGGCATTAAAACCTTTTTTTCCGGAGAAAGTATTGACGCAGTTTCCGCCATAAAATACACTCCACAGAAAACAATTATTTTTGCATCTGTTTTAGCCGCAATTCTACTCAACTCCAAAGAATCACCATTATAATCAGCAACTTCCTGAACTTCTGGCAGCTGATAATTATGTGCTAAAATAATAGCATCTCTTTTTTTCTTCAACTCTTTTATCTTTTTTTCAATATCATTCTTGTGACTTATCATCACTAACCTTCCACCCTTTCAATGATACCACCACCTATTACATTATCTTCATCATAAATAACCGCAGATTGCCCTGGTGTAATTGCAAACTGAGGTTGTTCAAATTCAATTTTTAATTTATCTTGTTTTTCTAAAATTACTCGCGCCTTTGTTTCTTTTTGATTATACCTCACTTTCACATTAAAGTGAGAATTTTTCTTTATTCTATCATTTATAAAACTTAATTTACCTACAATAAACTCTTTTTTATAAACATCTTCTTTTTTCCCTACTCTTATCGTATTTTCATTAAAATCAATATTTACTACATAAGCAGGATGCCCCAAAGCAATACCTAACCCTTCCCGCTGTCCAATAGTATAGAAAGAAACACCTTTATGCTGACCAATAATTTTTCCTTCCATATTTATAATTGCCCCAGGCTTAGAATTTTCCATACAACCAGTTCTTGTCCGTAAAAATTTTCTATAATCATTATCCGGAATAAAACAAATTTCCTGGCTATCCGCTTTTTGCGCTACCGGCAACTTTTCTTTTAAGGCAATTTCTCTAATTTGTTGCTTCGTCAAATCGCTTAAAGGAAATAATATATTTTTCAACTGAGGCTGTTTCAAACGATATAAAAAATAAGACTGGTCTTTTTTTAAATCTTTAGCTTTTTTTAAAGAAAACCCATTTTTATTTTTTTCAACGCTGGCATAATGGCCAGTGGCTAAAAAATCCGCCCCAAATTCTAAAGCTTTATCTAACATAAACCCGAATTTAATAAACTCATTACAAAGAACACACGGATTAGGAGTTTGCGCTTTCAAATACGTAGCACAAAAATTATCTACAATATTTTTTTTAAATTCGCTAGATAAATCTATTACTGTATGTCTTATACTTAAAAAACTACAAACTGTTTGTGCATCAATAATGGAATTTAAACAAGCACCGTCGTGCTCCCAAAGCTTTAAAGTAACCCCCATAACATTGTAGCCTAGAGAAATTAAAATACTGGCAGCAACAGAAGAATCAACCCCACCGCTCATGCCAACAACAACATTCTTACCCTTCACTCTTCACTCTCCACTACTTAATAACATACTCCCGCATCACCAATACATAACCAAAAGCACCTGTTCCTTTTATCTTAACTGGAATATGTCGGTCATCATCACTAATCCAAATCTGAATCTTCTTAGGTTCACTTTCTAAATATAAAGTTTTAATTTTTCCAGCAGGGACTTCTATTTCTTCTCGAGCAACAACTTTGACAACAAATTCCTGCCGCGGCAAATTAACATCTAAACTCCATCCAATATCTAAATTACCAATTTTTCTTACAGCAAACGGCAGTAATATTGAGTTATGTATTTGTTTATCTTTTTTGATTTCTGTAATACTATTTTTCCCAGAATGCTTATTAATAATCTTCAAGCTGAAATTCTGCTGATCATAAAGCTCCGTGATTTCTTCTTGATTCGGCCACATCTTAATAAACCTTTCAACCTTCAATGGTAAAAAGTTTTCTGGATCAGTATATATTTTTTCTAAATCATACATTTTCACTAATTTCGTTTCAAAAGTTATCAAATTAACATCGCGGTCATCTAATTTTTCTGTAGATAAATTTTTAAATACAGCCTGCCCAATATTAACCACACCCATTTTTACATCATAAACAATTTTTTCACCTAAATAACTATTAAAATCCTTGCTTCTTTGCTGCATCTCTTCCTTAAACTTCAATTCATTATCTTGTTGAGCAGCTTGGTGGTCTTTATTTTGGGATAAAATAATTTCCGGAATAACTACCTTTTCCTGAGTATTTGATGAATTTTTCCTAAAAAATGCTATAACAAAAGCACTCAAAAAAGCAAACATCAAAACCAAAAATATAATTTTTCTAGCAATATTTAAGTTACTATTTTTTTTCATAATTTATCCAGTTACTTATTATTTACAATGAATAATATCCGCAGCTAACACTTTCTCGACTAATCCTGAATCTTTCCTTACTAACAATCCACCATCTGCATCAATATCTAAAGCCAAGCCCTCAAAAACACCTTTATGATAATCAACCTTAACTCTTTTCCCTAAAGTTAAAGACAACTCCCGCCATTTATTTAAAATTATTTCCGAACCTTCTTTTTGGAATAAAAAATAATTCTGTTCAATCTTCCGTAAAACTTCCTGCAAAAGCTTTATCCGACTAATTTTTTTAGAAGACTCTTCAAAAAGCGATGTAGCAGAATCCACTAAAAACTTTTTTTCTGAGTTTACATTAATACCAAAACCAATAACAACAAAATGCACTAAATCCATTTCAGCACTTAACTCAGTTAAAATACCGCTTACTTTTTTATCATTACACAAAATATCATTTGGCCACTTAATCTGAGCAAAAACATTCGTATAATCCCTTATCGCTTCACAAAGACTCACCGCCGTTAAAAGTGTCAATAATGGAGCATCTGAAGGAGCAATTTTAGGACGTAAAACCAAAGAAAGATAAATCCCTTTATATTTCGGGGAAATCCACGATCTTCCTAATCTTCCCCGACCTTTTGACTGAGTTTCAGATAAAACAACTGTACCTTCTGATACATTTTTCATTCCAAGCTGCATTGCATAATCCATGGTAGAAGAAATTGTATCAAAATAATAAATTTTTTTACCTATGATTTTTGTATTTAATCCTTGATTGATTTCTGAAGGAAACAATCTATCTGGACAAGAAATTAACTGATATCCCAAATGAGGAGCTGCTAAAATATCATAGCCAGATTCCCTTAATTGTGTAATATATTTCCACAAAGCCTGGCGGCTTATTCCAAGGTTCTGGCTAATCTCTTCACCCGAAACATATTCTTGCTTTTTTCTTAAGAGCGTTAAAATCTTCTCCTGCATAACTTAAAAATGCAATTCCATAGCCTGTGCTGGACAAATTTTTACACAAAGTTCGCAAGCAATACATTTATCATCATAAAAAATTACTTTTCGAGTTTGAGTATCAACAACTAACGCGCCAGCTGGACAAATCGGAACACACATCCCACAATCCGTACATTTTGATTCATTTCTAACTATATCTTCACTCAAAGGCTGAACTTTAACTCCAGATTCTTTCAAATATGCCATACCTTTTTCAAAATCCTTATCATCACCGGTTAACTCCAAAATCATTAACCCTTCTTCTTGTGGAGTAACATAAGCCTTAAGAATATTGAACTGAAGATTAAAATCTTTAATCAACCTATAAACAATCGGCTGATCCACTAATCTCTGCGGAAAATGTAAAACTATTCTCTTTGATTTCATACAGAAACAACCTCTTTAACTTGTGGAACTTCTTCTTTTAAAACTCTCTCAATTCCCATTTTCAAAGTCATTTGGCTCATCGGACAACAACCACATGCCCCAGTTAATCTAACTTTCACCACGCCATCATCTGTAACATCTACCAACTCTACATTACCGCCTTCTGCTGCCAACATTACTCTTACTTTCTCTAACGCTTTCTCTATTGCATCTCTCATATTATTTTCTCCTTTTTAGTTTTGCTACGTTTGATCTATATTAATGTTACAACACTTACTCCAAAAACTAAACTATCGGTCTTTCTTTAATCCCTTTTACTCCGTAACCAGAATCTGCTCCAGGAAATTCCGCAACACTTTCGCTCAAATAAAACTTTTTGGAACTAATCCAATCTTTCAACTCTAACGCAATCTCTTTTGCTTTAGAATAACTAGACAAAGCACCGGTTGAAACTTCTTTACCTTGTACCATAATCTTACCGCTCTTTAACTGCGCATAATTTACTTCGCCCAAAGAATTAGAAATACCTTGTGGATAATCTTTACTGTAATCTACAACCTGCGTAAAAATATCTTCATCTTTAGCCGCAGCGTATTTAACAATCTCTTCAGATAAAATCGGAATAGGAACTCCAATTCCAACTGACATAGTTGTCCCATAACCAAACATGCTAATCCCACGTAACCACTTTGCATGCATCTGTTTTAAATCTCCAATTACAGACATCGTCCCTGCTGGAACACAAGGAATACCATTATCTTTACGTCTAACTCCAGGATTATGCTGCGTTCCATGCCAAGCAATATATCCAACTCCACCGCCTAAAAAAATCCTCGTCCCAATCCCTATAGTTTTATACAAAGGATCCTTCAATAATGGAGATAATTGACCTGCAGAACAATAATTAGCATTACCCATCTTCGGTTTTAAAGCACCCATATAGGTATAAATCATTTTATCTGAAAGATTCACTGCCACATTATAATTCTGATAAGCGTTTCTTATATTAAATAAAACTGCTTCATTAATATCTTTTAAATTAATTAAAGTTTCTAATTTTTTTCGTGGATAACAATCTGTCCCATAAGCTGTTGCTTCTAACCGAACATCTTTACCTTCTACTAATTCCTGGATAACATGTCCTCCGCCATATCGAAACTGACCCGGATAAGCTCTATTTTTCACATCATCATCAGGTAAAGCTGTCGCTCCTAAAAAAATATCTACAGCCGCTAACCCTGTATAAGCAGGAACATCATTAAGTTTGCAAACTCCGCCACCGATTTTGATCCTCGGTTTAGAATGCCCAATATTAAAATAAGCGCCTGAAGAACACATCGGGCCAAACGTTCCAGTAGTCACAACATCAACCTCTTGCGCTACTTTTTTAGCACCTTTTTTCTCCACTAAATCTATAATTTCTTCAGCAGTAACTACGACAACATCACCTTTTTTAATCTTCTCATTGATCTCTTTTATTGTTTTCATTATAAATTCCTCTTAAAACTATTTTCTAAAAAAACTTAGCGGAAAACCAAAAATACCTTTTGCAACTTTTTTTACTGTATCACCGCTAACAACAACCACATTAGTCAAACCATCCGCGATTGGCGCAACAGTAACGCCTAAAATCTTATTTATCTGATTATTTGCCATAATTTTAGTCGTAACCAAATGGACGATATCATCAAAGCTATCCAACTTACCAAAAGCCATATCTTTAATATCTACAGGGTACCTTGTTAATTTTGCTTGTTCGCTATTTGCCGTATAATCTATAAAATAAACATCCGATAAACTAAATTTAAAAACCTCTACTCCCCATTTAAACTGCTCTTTAGACTCAGGAGCATTTAAAATATGAATCTTTTGGAAATTCGTTTCCCCAGCTTTATTCTTTAT
>CAYQXW010000059.1:0-10101 GCA_964421615.1 uncultured Planctomycetales bacterium | reverse complement strand
AAACATGTTTTTGAAGAGGCCATAAGTAAAGATGGTTTGGATAAATATTTTATTGATATGTTTGCTGGAGATTTTGGTCATTGTACTAAGAAAGGTAATAACTTATTGGCTGAAAATATTGCTGTTAGTATTCGGGAATTTTTTAGGAATAAGTAGTTGAGTTTTATCTAATGATAAAAAAAATAGTAATAATAATACTGGGGTTAATATTTGGAATAGTATTGTTGGAAATAGTGATGTTTATTTCCAGTTATATTAATAGTATTCCTTTGAAGAATAAAGGTAAAGCTGAATTGCGTATTTTATGTTTAGGTGAATCTATGACTGTTGGTAGGCGTGGTGATTATTCTTGGCCTTCTCAGTTGGAATCTATATTAAGTGAGGAAAATAAAATTAATGTAGAAGTTGTTAATAGAGGTATAGCTGAAGTTGATAGTTCTAGAATAGTGGAAAGTCTAGTTTACGATTTAAAAAAGTTTTGTCCTGATTTAGTAATAATTATGACAGGTATAAATGATAGTGGAATAGAGTATTATAGAAATTATCCTTTTTATAGCAGATTTTTATTTAAATATTCTAAGTTATATAAACTTTTTTTTATTTTTATAAAGAATATTTATGCTGATATACCTGAAAAGAAAATAGTAAAAATAAATAATAAGTTGAAATATGGTAGAAATTTAGATGAGATGTATTTTCAATTAGCTAAAGAATATTTAAAGTTGTTTCAAGTTGAAAAAGTTGAAGAATATCTTAAAAAATCAATAGAAGTGAATAATCATAATTTAAAAAGTTATATTTTTTTAGGAGCATTATATTCTCAAATGAATAATAATGAAGCACTTGAATTGCTAATTAATGCGAAAAACATGTTTCCACAAGAAAAACAGATTTATTTTCTCTTGTCTGAAAATTATATTGCTTTAGGAGATTTAAATAAAGCCGAAGGTGAGTTAAAACAATACTTAGAAATTAATCCTAAAAGTGAAAAAGCTAAAGTTAGATTGGGACAGATTTATATGTTGAATAATAAGTTTGATTCGGCTCAAAAATATATAGTTGAGGCATTGAAAAGTAGATCTAATCATTATTTAGTTGATATAGAAATTGGTAAATTTTATAAAATTATTGGTAAATACGATATAGCAAAAGTTTATTTTGAGAAAGTTTTGAAGGCAGATAAAAATAATGAAATAGCAAAAAATTATTTAGAAGAACTAAATGACCAAAGTGGTAACTATATTAATCCAAAAACCAAAGATAATTATTTGAAGATAAAGAAAATATTGGATGATTATAAAATTCCTTTAGTTTGTATGCAATATCCTATGCGGAGTATAAAACCTTTAAAGAATATTTTTCTTAACAGCAGTTCAGAGGTTTTTTTTGTGGACAATGAATATGTTTTTAAAGATGCTGTTAAAGTAAATGGAGCTGATAAGTATTTTGTTGATTTATTTGCAGGTGATTTTGGACATTGTACTAAAGAGGGAAATAGATTAATTGCAGAAAATACATCAAAAATATTATTAAAATACTTAAAATGAAAAAAATAGTATTTGTTTTGGTAGGTTTTCTTATTGCTTTTATTGTTTTGGAAATAGTTTTTAGAATTTTTAGTTTTTTTGTTTTGTATAATCCTAAGAATTTAAAGTTAAATAAAAAAGAGATTAGAATTCTTTGTTTGGGAGAATCAACTACTATTGGTATGGGGAGTAATTCTTGGCCTTTAGAGTTGGAGAAAGTTCTTAATTCTGAACAGAAAGTAAAAAAATTTAGGGTTATTAATAAAGGCTTACCTGTAATTAATAGCGATTATATTGCAGAAAATTTAGTTGATAATTTAATAAAATACGAGCCGACTATTGTAATTTCAATGATGGGAATTAATGATAATAAAACAGAGTATTATAAGAGAATGACCATTAATAGTGATTTTTTATTTAACAATCTAAAGTTTTATAGGTTTATTAGTATTATTTTTAGGAATTTTTATTTAAAAACCAGAAATAAAGTAGATTCTACTAAAGGTATTATTGAATTAGAAAGAAAATTAATAAGATTTCCTCACGACAGCAAATTATTAACTCAATTAGGTTTACAGTATTTCTTGAATGATGGTTCTTATTTAGAAAAAGCAAGAAAAGTATTGGAAGAGGCGCTTAAGGTGGATGAGAAAAATTTAGAAGCATATAGATTGTTATCAGGTGTTTATGTAAAGTTATCTCTTAAAGATAAAAATGATGAATTGTTGCATAAAGGAATAAAAATATTTCCTTCTGATAATAGATTGTTGCGCAGTTTAATAGAACATGCTTTGGAAAGTAATGATTATAATAAAGCTATGTATGAAATAAATGAATTTATAAAAAATAACGTTAATAGTGATATTGGATATTTTGAGTTAGGGTGGTGTTTGTTTATGAAAAATAATATAGAAGAAGCAAAGAAAGTTTTTTATAAACCCATAGAAATTAATCCATATAATGATATGGCTTATTTAGAATTAGCTAAGTTTTTTATAGCTATTAATGACATCGATAAAGCGAAAGATTTATGTAAAAAAGTTTTAGAAATTAATCCTCAAAATTCAAGAGCAAAGGATGAATTGAGTAAAATTTTAGATTTATCTAATGAATATATAAATCCTCGGACTTTTAGTAATTTAGTTAAAATTAATAATTTAGTTTCTTCTTATGGCGCTATTCTTATAGTTATGCAATATCCTTTAAGAAGTATTAACCCTTTAAGAAAAATATTTGTAAATAATAAGAGTGTATTGTTTTGTGATAATGAAGAAAATTTTAAAAAAGCTATAGATAAAGATGGTTATAATTACTATTTTGTAGATAAATTTGCAGGAGATTTTGGACATTGTACTTTAGCTGGTAATAAGTTAATAGCGGAAAATGTGGCCAGGGTAATTAAAAGAAAATTTTTTGATGATGAAAATAAAAACCTTAATTAGTAAGTATGGAGTGAATTTAATTTGTTTGTTGTTTATTCCTTTACTTTATCATTTTTTATATTCTCAATATGGTTTTTCTTTAGCAGATGATGGTTATGTTTTGGCTCAAAGCAGAAGAATTTTAGATGGACAAGTGCCGCATAAAGATTTTATTTGGGTGCGTCCTGTTTTATCAGCATTCATTCATTGTCCTTTAGTTTTGCTAGGTGGCGATTATGTTTTTTGGATATCTAGGTTTATAGTTTGGTTGCAATATGCTTTTACTACCTGGGTGTGGATAAAAGTTGTAGAGGTGTTTTTAAATAAAAAATTTTCTTTTAAAGAAAGTATTTATTATTTTTTATTAGCTTTTGTTTTTAATGTTAATAATAATTGGTTGGTTATTAATCAAACTTTGGATGCTGTTTTTTTAACTAGTACGGGGATTTATTTTATTATTAAAAAACAAAATTTTTCTAGGTTTTTGGGGTATTTTTTTGTTGGGTCAGCTGTTTTAACCAGACAGAATTTTTTATTAGTAGGAATATTAGTTATATTTATATTTAAAGATAGTAAAAATTTAAAGTGTTGGTTTAGTTTAATTCTTCCGGTAGTTTTAAGTGCAGCATACCTTTATATTAATAATGCTTTAGGTGATGCAATTATGCAGATTGGGGCTCAATCTAAAATATTTCCATATTGGCCAAAATTTGGTTATTTTAGTGTATATACTTTGCTCGGTATTTGTTTAAGCATATTAATTGTTTTTTTGAGTAAATTGCAAGCAAAGATGTTTATGTATATTAAAATTCTATTTTGTTTTATTGGTTTTTTTATTTTAATGTTTAAATTGGCAGTTAATAGTTATAATGATGCTAGTTTTTTAGTTTTTGCTTTTGTATTTGTTTTTGTTGTTTTTTGTAGAAATTTAGAATTAAAAAAAATCAGTTTTTTAGTGCTTTTTATCTCTTGGTCTGCATCAATTGCTTATGGAATGCCTTATCCAATTTATCTCTCTGGCACTATCTTGTTTTTGGGGGCAATGTATTTTCACTATGTTCTAAATATTGTATTGTCTGAAAAGATTATTTTAACAACTCTATTTTTAGTTTTGGTTGTTTTTTCTTATGTAAGATATCAATATAACTATAAAGATTTAGCTAGCAATGAGCTTAAATATAAAATAAATGACTATTTAAAAGGTACGAAATTTATTTATACAAGTGAAAATACATTTTTGCTTATAAAAGATTTAAATGAGGCTATTTATAAATGTGGTTTAAGTACTTATTTTGTTTTAGAGTGGTTTCAGGGAATATGGGTTAAATCAACACAGAAAAATTTGTTAAATTGTGATTTGCCTGTTAATACAGAATTGCCCATTAATGTTTTAGTTGATAAAGTAATAGATAAATTATTAATTAACCGTAAAGAAAACTTTATTATTGTTCCTAAAGTTGGATCTATTATGTCAGCAAAATGGTTAGTAAGATTATCTATGAAAGAATATCCATATGGTCCTATTGGGACAAATTTAGCATATTACTATTCAGAGGTTACTAGGTATATAATAAAAAATTTTAACAAAGTTGATGAGACAAAATATTTTTTTATTTATCAATAATATGAAATCTAAAAATAATTATTTATTAGGAGTTTGTTTTATTGTAATTGTTTCTAGTGTAATGCATTATTTGTTTTCAAGATTTGGGTTTGCTTTATCTGATGATGGTTTTATTCTTGGATACAGCCGCAGAATTCTTGACGGTCAAGTTCCTTATCGAGATTTTATTAATATTCGAACTATCTTATCGGCTTATTTGCATGCTCCTGTTGTTTTGTTAGGAGGTGATTATACTTTTTGGTTATCTAGATTTATAGTTTGGTTGCAATATGCTTTTATTGCTTGGATTTGGAGTAATTTTATTGAGTATTTTTTTGATTTAAAAATAAAAGTTTATAATAAAATAATTTATAGTTTTATTGCTTTTATTTTTACTGCAAATATTTCTTGGTTAATTGTTACTCAAACTGTAGATGTGATTTTTGTTTTTTCTCTGGGAATTTATTTGTATATAAGAAATTATAAATTCTTGGGTTATTTTTTAATAGGATCTGTTTTTCTCTTTAGACAAAGTTTTGTTCTTATTCCGTTTTTATCCATTATTTTGTTTAGTGATTATAAAAAACTTAGATATTGGATGGCTATTTTATTACCAAGTGTTTTATTTTTTTTGTTTTTATTTTTTAATAATGCTTTGAATGAGGCTTTTTTAATTTTAAGAGGTCAAGAGGCGATTTTAGATCAATGGAAAAATAATTTATTTTTTAAGCCTGGTGAATTTTTGTTAGGAGTGGTTCTTGGTTTTTTAACCAATTTAACAATTATTTATAGTAAGAAAATAAAATATTTGAATTTTCTAAGCATAGTTTTAATTAATTCTGTAATTATTTTTCCTGGCTATAAACTATTAGTTGGTGCATTTACTTATGAGGCTGCATATTTTATTGTTGGAATTTTAGTTGGCAGTATAGTTTTTTATCTTTTAAATGATAAATTAGTGAAATCAAAAATAATTATTATAACTATTTTAGTGTTTTTTCTAATTTTTAGTTCAACTTTTGGAATGTGCACGCGTAGTCCAGTTTATGTTTCCGGTATTGCTGTTTTACTTTTTTTTGGTTTTTCTGAATATTTTAAAAAAAATAATAAGATGTATATCAAAATTGAAATTATTTCTATTATATTAAGTACCCTAATCTTATTAGGTTGTTTTGTTTACGCTCGATTAACTTATGTGTTTAATGATTGGCCAGCTGTAAAGTTGAAAAGCAATTTAAATGAAGTTATGAAAGGGGCGAAACTAATAAAAACAAATAATTATACTTATGATTTGTTAAAAGATTTAAATGTTGCTATAGAAAAAACAAATGGGTATAAATATACCATTCTTGAATGGTTTTGTGGTTGGTGGGTTAAAAGTGAACAAAAAAATCCTATATCGATTGATTTAGCGGTTAATCCAGAATTGCCTAATCAAGTATTAACGGATAAAGTTTGTGAAGAGTTAGTAGAAAAAAGAGGAGAGTTATTAGTGATTGTTCCTAAAGTAGGTTCTATAAAGTCTGCTAATGGACTTTGTCCTATGTCTGATGCTCCTTATCCTTTTGGGAAGTTAACTAGTCCTAGCTGGTATTTGTATTCTGATGTAACTAGATATGTTATGAAAAACTTTAATAAAGTCGATGAAACAAAATATTTTTTAATTTATAAATGATATTTATGAAAAAAATTTTAGTTATTTTTTTGTCTTTTTTTGTGTTTTTAATAATCTTAGAAATATTTTTAAGATTATTTGGTTATTTTTTTGTATTAAATAATCAAAAAACAGCATATGTTCTTAAAGAAAATAATGTTTATAGAATTATGTGTTTAGGCGATTCTACTACTGCTTTAGGGGGTGTGGATTCGTATCCTTATATTTTGGAAGAAGTTCTTAATAATTCTTATAGTAAAATTAAATTTGAAGTAATAAATAAAGGTGAAATTTTAGTTGATACAGAACATATTGCTAATAATTTAGAAAGCAATATATACAAATATAACCCAAATTTAATTATTGTAATGGCGGGGATTAATGATAAATATAAAATGGCTTTTGGTGCATGGACGAAGCCAAACTTTTTATTTAATAATTTTAAAATTTATCGATTTTTAGTTATGATTTTTGAAAATATAAAACAAAAACAACAGATTAAAGAAAAAGATAAAAACATAGATTATGAATTAAGAATTCTTGAGAGTATAAAAAAAGATGAAACTAATTTGCAAAACTATTTAGAATTAGGAACATATTATAAAAATCTAGGAAAATTTGATAAAGCTGTAGACTATTTTAATAAAGCAGCAGATAGAGTTAAAGATAACTATATACCTTATTATTTACTCGGGTTAACTTATTATGGAAACAAGAATTATAATAAAGGTATAGAAATGTTAAAGAAGAGTATAGAATTAAATCCCAAACACGTTAATTCCTATATGAACTTAGGTTTTTGTTATAAAGAACAGAGTGAGTTTTTGAAAGCTGCTGAAATTCTGGAGTTAGGATTAAAAATTAATCAGCGTAACTATGAATTATACTCTGAGATTGGATTTTGTTGTAAAGAATTGAAAATGTATGATAAGGCAGAAGTTATGCTTTTAAAATCCATAAAATATTTGCCACTTTATTTCTGGGCATATGCTGAGTTGGTAGATGTTTATAAGAAAAATCAAGAAAATAACAAAGCTAAAAAAATTTTGAGTGATTATATTAAAATTCAACCCTATGATGATAAAGCTTATAGAAAACTATCTGAGATCTACTATTTAGAAGGAAATTTTAAATATGCTGAAGATTTAAAGAAAAAAGCTAACCATTTAAATGTGACAAAATACCAAATGCTAACAAAAAATAATTTTTTAAGAATTAAAGAAACTGCTGATAAATTTGGAATTAAAATTATTTTTATGCAGTATCCACTTCGTTCTGTTGTTCCTTTAAAAAGTATATTTGAAAATAATAGTGTTGAAATAGTAGATAATGAACAAAATTTTAAATCTGCTATAAATATCAATGGTTTTTCTCATTACTTTGTTGATATATTTGCAGGAGATTTTGGACATTGTTCACGCGAAGGCAATAAGCTTATAGCTGAAAATTTAAAAAATACAATATTGAAAGATAATTTTCAATGAAAAAATCTAAAATTATTTTTTTGTTTAAAAAATATTTAAGAAATCCTAAAAGATTGATTTTAGGTATTTATAATAATGGCAAAAACTATGTTTTTGGAAGAAATAGATTTAAAGCTCCAGTTTGTGTAGTCTGGAATCTTACGCAACAATGTAATCTTTTATGTAGTTTTTGTGGTTATTCTAAATCTCAAAATAATATTTTAGAATTAACATTGGAACAGCAGTTTAAAATAATAGATAAATTATCTGAAAATGGTGTATGGTTAGTAAGCTTTTGTGGTGGAGAGCCATTATTAGTCAAAAATTTGGATAAATTAATTCAATATGCTAAAAAATCCAAATTATTAGTTAATATTTCTACAAATGGTTTATTATTAAAGGAAAAAGCAAAAATGTTGGTAGATTCGGGAGTGGATTATTTAACTATTAGTATTGATAGCTATAGGCCAGAAACACTACAAAAATTAAGAAATGATAAAAATTTGTTAAATAATATTCTTGAAGGAATTGAATTAATCCGTCAATATTCCAAAAGACAAATTTATATAGAAGCTAGATGTTTAATTAATAAGATTAATATGTATGAATTAAAAGATTATGTTAGTTTTTGGAAGAGTAAAGTTAATAATATTGTTTTTAAACCAATTTATAATAATAGAAGTATAAATTATTCAGTTCCAGATAATTTTAATATTTCTTTGGATGAAAAAGAAATATTTACTAGTTTTTTTAATAATATTATGAATTCTTATGTTTTTTTAGATAATAAGTATCATAGAGGTATTCCTGATTTTCTTTTCGCGCCAGATAAGTTAAAACAGCAATATTTTTGTTTTGCAGGTATATTTTTTGCTTCTGTTGATTATTTGGGCAATCTGTATTCTTGTAGTGAATTTTCATTGTTTAAAAATGAACCACTGGGTAATTTGTTAAATGATAATTTTGAAAACATATGGAATAACGAAAAAAGCATTAAAATTCGAGAAACCATTTGTCAAAATAGGCACTGTAATTGTTGGATGGATAGGTTTGATTTAAATATTTGGTTATACAAATTCTTTGGTCCTATTAAAAGTTTAATAAGAAAATAAATGATAAGAAGAAGAAACCCTAGATTATGCAAGTGGCAGTTTTTGTATGGGATAGTTAATAATTTTTCAAAAGAAGATTATATTGGATCTTTTGAGAAAAAATTTTCTGATTATTTGCATATTAAATATGCTATATCTGTTAATTCTGGTAGAACTGCTTTGAAGTTGATTTTGAATCAATTAAATCTTTCTGCTGGAGATGAAATTATTATTCCAGGTTATACTTTAAAAGATCTTGTTGTAATGATAGAAAATATGAAGTTAAAACCTGTTTTAGTAGATGTTGAACAAAATTCGTTTAATATTGATCCTAATTGTATAGAGAAAGTTATAACTACTAAAACAAAAGTCATTATTGCTACGCATTTATTTGGATTACCTTGCAATATGCCTAAAATCAAAAAAATAGCTGAAAAAAATAAAATATTTGTAATTGAAGACTGTGCGCATGCTTGTGGAGCAGATATTGATGGAAAAAAAGTAGGAACATGGGGAGATGCAGCTTTTTTTAGTTTTGAGATGATTAAAATGTTAAATACTTTTGGTGGAGGTATGGTTGTTACAAATAATGAAGAGTTGTATGTTAAAATTAAGAAAGATTTGATTCGCTTTCCTATTGTTAAAAGTATAAGATTAAAAGTTTTTGCTAAGCTTTGTGAAAATTTAATTATACAATCTCCTTTTTATCCAATTCTTCTTTATTTTTTTGTTAATAAATTTACTCAAAAAATTTTAAGGAATTCTTATTTTTTTCTTAATGCTAAGCCAACCTTTGATAATTTAAATTTTTCTAATTATCAAGCTTATATTGGTATTAAACAGTTAGAGTGTTTAGATTCTATGAATAAAAAAAGAGCAGAGATTGCTAATAAAATAGTATCTAAATTGAATAGTAAAATAGAATTTCAGAATTCTTTGTTTGATAAGGGAAGAGTTTTTTATTTTTTGGTTGGTTTGGTAAATTATGATATTGAAATTTTAAGAAAAAAAATGTTTTTTCAAGGAGTTGATGCTGGTATTTATGATGAAATTACAGATAATTGTTATTTGCTAAATAATCAACTAGTTAAGAATGTTGCTGGAATTGTATATAATAGGAATATTCAATTTCCTTTATATGAGAAAATAACTCAAAAAGAAATAAATTTGTTGATAAAAAGGTTTAATAGGGCCTATGAAAGTTAAAAAAGTATTTTTTTGGTGTATACTTTTATTTCCTTTAACAATAGTAATATTTATTTTTTCTAACTTGATATTTAATATAATAAGGATAAAAAATATTGATTATCGTTTAATACAAAAAAAAACAGAAAGTTATTTAA
>CAYQXW010000058.1:0-10175 GCA_964421615.1 uncultured Planctomycetales bacterium | reverse complement strand
ACCATGTGGAACTGTTCCACCATAAGTATCAACAATAATTTTTCTTCCTGTCATACCAGTATCTGATTGTGGACCACCAACAACAAATTTACCAGTCTGATTTACATAATATTTTGTATCTTTATCTGTCCATTCTTTCAAAATTGGATCAGCAATTTCTTTGATAATTTCTTTTCTAGCTTTTTCAGTAATTTTTTCTCCGCTCTTATCCAAAATATCATCTGTATGCTGAGAAGCTAAAACAACTTGAGTTACTCTTTTTGGTTGTCCATCATGATATTCAACAGTAACCTGAGATTTACCATCTGGTCCCAAATATTTTAAAATATTTTCTTTTCTTACAACACTTAATCTTTTAGATAACTGATGCGCTAAGGAAATTGCAATAGGCATATATTCTTTAGTCTCGTTGCAAGCATATCCAAACATAATCCCTTGATCTCCTGCTCCACCAGTATCAACTCCCTGAGAAATATCTGGAGACTGAGTATGAATTGCATTTAAAATCGCACAAGTGTTATAATCAAAGCCATATTTAGGATGATTATATCCAATATCTTTTATAACATCTCTAGCCAATTTATGAATATCAACAAAAGAATGAGTAGTAATTTCACCACCAACAATTAAAAGCCCCATAGTAACATAAGTTTCACAAGCAACACGACCTTTTGGATCATTCTTTAGAACTTCATCTAATACTGCATCAGAAACCTGATCACATAATTTATCTGGATGCCCCTCTGTTACTGATTCCGAGGTAAAAAGACTTTTAATCATTTCATTTTCTCCTTTTTATTAGTTTTTGTGCTTTCTTATAACTTTGTGGACTCCCAATATCCACCCAAAAATTTTTAAATTCAAAACCGTAAACTTTGTCCTGTTTACTTACCCAATTTATATAAGCACCCGCTGCATCTTTAGTATTATTCTCATCATTTAAATAATCTCGAATAAAATGTAAACTTTTTTTAGGAAAATAATATAAACACATTGCAACAAGCGTTGTTTTAGGATACTGCGGTTTTTCCTGAAAATCAACAATTAATTTTTCTTTATTTAAACTGACAACTCCAAAATGCACAGCTTCTTTTTTATCTTTTATATCATAAATTCCTATAGACGGATGAACTTTAATTTTTTTTGCTGCTTTCAAAAATCCATCTAAATCCTGCTCAAAAATATTATCTCCACCCAAAACAATAAAATCATCCTGATATTTCTTATTACTAAAAACAACATTCATATCCCCGACAGCGCCTAACCTATCCTCGGGGTTTTTAGTTAAATCATTAACAATATCAATTTTAGTTTTTGTTTTAAGAGAGGCGCGCCATTGTTCGAATTTGTTAAAAAACCGATCGTTTGTAACCACAATTATTTTAGATAACTTAAGAGTATCAAGTTTTTCTACAATATATTCGATTACAGGTTTTTTATTTATTTCCAACAACGCTTTTGGGAAATTTTTTGTTTTTGGATAAAGTCTTGTACCGTAACCTGCAGCTAAAATTAAAGCTTTCATTTAATCCTAAATCTATTTCAAAATTGTTCGTAATTTTGCCTGCATAAAAGATTCTACATCTTTAGCAGTAGATAAAGTTAAAGCCTCTTGCGCAATTCGCTGAGCATCAGCAAAATTTACTGAACGAATAATATACTTAACCTGCGGAATCGCTAAAGAAGGCACACTAAATTCATCTAATCCCAACCCTAAAAGTAATAACGCAAAAATTTCATCTGAAGCCATTTCGCCGCACATCCCAACATGAATATCATTAGAATGCGCTGCATCAACAACATTTTTAATCATCCTCAAAACTGCCGGATGTGCTGGTTCATAAAGATAAGCAACTTTTTCATTCGCACGATCAACAGCCAAAGAATATTGTATCAAATCATTTGTACCAATACTAAAAAAATCTGCTTCTTTAGCTAAAATATCTGCAGTCATCGCCGCAGATGGAACCTCAATCATCACCCCGACTTTAATATCTTCGTCGAAGTGAACTCTTTTGGTACGCAACTCCTGTTTACATTCATCTAAAATAGCATTCGCCTGCCGCAATTCTTCAATACCAGAAATCATCGGATACATTAATTTTAAATTACCATAAGCAGACGCACGTAAAACTGCACGCAGCTGCATTTTAAAAACATCCGGACGAGCTAAACAAAAACGGATTGCACGCCACCCTAAAAAAGGCTGCATCTCTTTAGGCATATCAAAATGCGAAACAAATTTATCACCACCAATATCCAAAGTCCTGATAATGACTGGATTTGGTTTCATCTCTTCTGCTACAAATTTATAAGCTTGAAAATGTTCCTCCTCATTCGGAGCATCTACTCTATTCATGTAAAAAAATTCGGTTCGATATAAACCAATTCCTGTTCCACCATGAATTTTGATTGATGGCACTTCATCTGGAAGCTCAATGTTTCCTACAATTTCAACTGTTTTTCCATCTAAAGTTACAGCAGGTAAATCTTTAACCTGCAAAAATTTTTCTGCAACACCTTTTAATTTTTCTAACTCTTCCTGATAAACTTTTAAAGTTGCTTCATCAGGATTAACAATGATCATCCCCATCGTTCCATCAACGATAAGAAGATCTCCTGTTTTTATTTTAAGCGTTGCTTCAACCGTACCAACTACAGCTGGAATCTCTAAAGATTTAGCCATAATTGCGGTATGCGAAGTTTTACCTCCTATATCAGTAACAAAAGCACAAACAAGCTGTTTATGCATTGCTGCAGTATCAGAAGGAGATAAATCATGAGCAACAACTATAACACGTTCTTTTAAATCTTTTAATCCGCCTTTTAATTCTTTTCCTAATAAATGGCGTAAAATTCTTTTTCCAACATCATTAAGATCCGCAGTTCTTTCTCTTAAGTACTCATCTTCTATTTTTGAAAAAACTTCTATGTATTTTTTTAAAACATCGGAAAAAATGTAGGCAACGTTAATCTGCTCTTTTTTAAGACGAGAAATAACTTCTTCAATAAGCATCCTATCTTCAAGTACAAGCAGATGCGCATCAAAAATTTGTGCTTCTTCCTGCCCCATTTCGGAAGAAATTCTTTTTTGCAACTCTATAATTTCTTTACGAGTAGCAATTAAAGCTTCTTCAAAAAGCTGGATTTGAATAGGAATATCCTGGAGTTGAATTCCATCTCTAGGAACTTGGAATTCTTCTTTTCCTATTTTATATGCAGGCCCTATATTAATCCCCGGCGCCGCCGGGATACCTTTTAAGGAAATCATTTATCTTCCTGTTTATCGATAATTTTTTCTAACTCCACTAAAGCACTTTCAGCATCTTTACCCTGAGCTTCAAGAATAATCGTACTACCTTCTTCTGCTCCAAGCATAAGAATACCCATAATGGATTTACCATTTACTTTTTCATTATCTTTAATCACAGCTATTTGGGCATCAAACTTATTTGCAATCTGCACAAATAAAGCTGCAGGTCGCGCATGAAGTCCTTGCTTATTTTTAACTATTAACTCTTTCTTTATTACATTCATAACTCTAACCCTTAAAATTCATCTAATAAACTTAAAACTATTTTCGACAATTTCATTGTATCATGTCGAATATAATCGCTTATTGAAATAGTATCATCTTGAATAACTCTATACCCTAAACTTTCAATTGTCTTTCTATCATTTATAACTTGATACGCGTTTTCTTTTTCATACCGTTTTAACATTTGCGCCGGTAACTTACCAGTATTAATAATACAATAATCTAATATACGAGGATGACTATGTTTAATTAATGTATTAACATGATCTGAAGCTTTATAACTATCTGATTCACCTGGTTGAGTCATCACATTACAAACATAAACTTTAATTGCTTTTGAAGCCACAATGCTATCAGAAATTCCTTTTACCAATAAATTAGGAATAATACTAGTATATAAAGAGCCTGGTCCCAAAACAATAATATCTGCTTCTTCTATTGCTTTTAAAGCTTCCGGAGTTGCTTCAGGATATTCTGGTTTTAAAAAAACTCTTTCAATCGCTTTATAAGCTCTAGGGATTTTATATTCACCCTCTGTAATTGACCCATCTTTATGTTCTGCCACTAAACAAACATTACTTAATGTTGAAGGAATAACTTGACCTCGCAACGCTAAAACTTTGCTTGTTTCTTTTATCGCTTTTTCAAAATCTCCGGTCAATCTAGTCATAACAGTAATAAATAAATTACCAAAATTATGACCCGCTAATTCTGATCCTTGTTCAAAACGGAACTGAAAAAGATCTCGCATCATCGTCGAAGCATCTGCCAACGCTACTAAACAGTTACGAATATCTCCAGGAGGTAAAATATCAAATTGTTGTCTTAATCGGCCAGAGGATCCTCCATCATCAGCAACAGTTACGACAGCAGTAATGTTAGATGTATATTCTTTTAAACCAGAGAGCAACATTGATAACCCTGTTCCACCGCCAACTGCAACAATTTTAGGCCCTTTACCAAGTTGTTTGCGCTGATAAAGAATATCTACTAAATCATTTGCTCTTGATGAAGGCATAAGAGCAGAAATCAAAGCACGCATCAATCTTTTTATCCCAAGAATTAAAATAAAAATTCCGGATAATAAAATAATAAAATCTAAAACTTTAAAAAGTAAAAACTCATCTCCACGGAAACCACCGGAACCAACAACAACCAATAATACTCCAAAAGCGCTCAGCCCAATCCAACGTTTAATTCCGATTCCGGGATATAACCACTTTAATATCTGTGTTAGGTGGTTTAGCATTAATAACCCGTTAAATTTTTTCGTCTTCTTGACTAATTACCTTTATAATATCCTTGTCATCGTTACATTTGCGCAAGTTGTCTCTAAAATATTTATCTTTAAATAGACGGGATATTCTTGCAAGTGCTTTTAAATGTGGGCCTGCAGAATCTTGGGCAGCTAACAGTAAAAAGAAAATATAAACTGGCTCGCCATCAAGAGAATCAAAATCAACTCCCTTTTTAGAAAGAGCAAAAGCTCCTACTAATTTTGAAACACAATCAGTCTTAGCATGAGGAATTGCTATCCCTTGACCGATTGCTGTTGAACCAAGCAGTTCACGTTCCATTAACGAATCGATTACTTTATTACGATTAGCTTTTTCAACTTCGCCAGCTGAAATTAATAAATCCACCATCTCTTTTATAACATCTTCTTTTTTGGTGGATTTAATCTCTGCAGTAATTGATTTTTTTGATAAAAAATCCATTATCTTCATAAGGTGTCTCCTTTCAACCTTTATATCTATTAAGCGGGAGACGGGCTTCGAACCCGCGACAACTACCTTGGCAAGGTAGCGCTCTACCAACTGAGCTACTCCCGCATAAAATACTTTTTTTTAAAATTACTAAGAACTAAAAAAACTTTTTATTACTAAAATATATGACACTCTAACAAAAAAAACAATTACTAAAACAGCTATCACAGTCATCAAAATTATAAACCATAACTTTTGACTATTCTGATCAAAAAAATCTTGTAAGGCGTTTCCTCTATTACAGCATCCCATAATAAAAATTAATGGGCGGAAGAGGATTTGAACCTCCACGGGTTGCCCCAATAGCTCCTAAGGCTATCGCGTATGCCAATTTCGCCACCCGCCCGTAGATTATATACCTCTCATAAAAAATTATGAGCCTCCCGCGACTCGAACGCGGCACGGCCATCTTAAAAGGATGGTGCTCTACCACATGAGCTAGAGGCCCAAAATTTTAGTAATCTATAAATAAGAACAAGAATTTTAAAATTGAGTCAATTCTTTATCTTTGTTCTTTAAAAGATCTTCTAACTTTACTATATATTTGTCTACTAATTTCTGAAGTTCATCAATCGCTCTAAACTTATCATCTTCAGAAATAACTTTGTCTTTTTCTAATTTTTCTACTACTGCCTTTGATTCATGACGGATTGTACGTATTGAAACTCTTCCATCTTCAGTTTTTTTATGTACAATTTTTACTAAATCATCACGTCTTTCTTTTGATAAAGGCGGAACTGTTAACCTAACAATTTTTCCATCATTAGAAGGATTCAACCCTAAATTTGATTTTAAAATTGCTTTTTCAATTTCAACAATCGCTGTTGGATCCCAAGGCTGAATTACTAACATATGCGCATCTGGAGCAGAAATTGCTGCTAACTGCTTTAATACTGTTGGTGTTCCATAATAATCTACGTGTAATCCCTCAACAATATGCGGACTTGCTCTTCCAGTTCGAACTTCAGAAAATTCACGGCTAACAAAATCTATAACTTTTTTTAATTTATCTTCTGTATTATGTAAAACTTCTTTTGCTGTCATCGTTACCTCCGACGTAAATTTAGTGTACGACAGTTCCTATTTTCTCACCCAAAACTGCTTTTTTAATATTACCTTCCTGCGTGAGACTAAAAACTTGAATAGGCAATTTATTATCCATGCAAAGACTTATTGCCGTTGCATCCATAACTTTTAAACCTTTATTAAGAACATCTATATACTTCAAACTTTCAAATTTCTTAGCACTTTTATCTTTTACTGGATCCGCAGTATAAACACCATCTACTTTTGTTGCTTTCATAATTACATCAGCATTGATTTCCATCGCTCTCAACGCCGCTGCAGTATCTGTAGTAAAATAAGGATTTCCAGTACCTGCTGCAAAAATTACTATTCTGCCTTTTTCTAAATGCCTAATTGCTTTACGTCGAATATACGGTTCTGCAATTTTTTGAATCTCAATTGCTGTCATAACACGAGTCGGCATCCCTAATTTCTCTAACGCATCCTGCAGAGCTAACCCATTAATAACAGTTGCAAGCATCCCCATATAATCTGCTACAGCGCGATCCATATCTAAACCTAAAGATGCTGTATTCTCTTGACCGCGAAAAATGTTTCCACCACCTAAAACTATTGCTACATCAACACCTAAATCTCTAACTTGCTTTATTTGTAAAGATATAGAATTTAAAACATTTTGTTCTATACCATGCTCTTTTTTACCTTGTAAAGCTTCACCGCTTAACTTAAGAACTATCCTTTTATAGACAGACTTTAGTTTAGTCATTATTCTCCAACTTTATAACGTAAAAATTTGCGAATAGAAATACTTTCATTCATCTTAGCAACCATACTACCTAAACAATCATTTATGGTAAGACTATTATCTTTAATAAAAGGTTGTTCCAATAAACAATGTTCTTTACAATATTTTGCCTTATCTTCAAGAACTTCTAAAATATCAGCTGGAACATCTTCTTTTTTGATATATTTTGGATTACAAGCTGCAATCTGCATCGCTACATCCTTAGCAAATCTAGCAAAATCTTCATTTTTAGCTACAAAATCAGTTTCGCATCCAAGTTCAAGTAAAACACCGATTTTATTTCCATTATGAATATAAGCTTCAACTCTTCCTTCTTTAGCAACTCTATCTTGTTTCTTAGCAACCATTTCAAGTCCACGCTTACGCATTAACTCTACTGCTTTTTTGATATCGCCACCAGCTTCGGTAAGAATCTTTTTGCAATCAGCTATACTACCATTAGTTAAATTTCTTAATTCTTTAATTGCTTCAACAGAAATAGTCATGGCTACTACACCTTCTTTCTAGCTTTAGATTTATCTAAGCCTGATTGACCCACATGACCTTTTTTAACAGGTTTTGTGTCATCTTTTGTTGTAGCTTCAACTATTTCTTCAATTTCTTTAATTTTAACTTCTTCTTCAACAGTAGTAGCAACTACTGCATCAGCTTTATTTGCATTCTGTTTTGCTGCTGTTCCCTGGTGAGAAAGATAAGTCAAAAACTTTTTTCTTCCTTCAATAACGCTATCAGCAAGACATGAGATAACCATTTTTATTGCTTTAGTCGCATCATCATTACCAGGAATTGCAAAATCAACTTCAGTAGGATCACCATTTGTATCTAACAACCCTACTATAGGTATATTTAATTTTAAAGCTTCTTTAACTGCAGTCTCTTCTTTTTTTGTATCTACTATTATAATTGCAGCCGGCATACGTTCCATAGGAACTATACCAGAAAAATTCTTTTTAAGTTTCAAAAGCTCTTTTTCAAACAAAGCCATTTCTTTTTTTGTAAATTTCGTAAAAGTACCATCTTCTTTCATCTTTTCAATTTCTTTAAGACGAGCTATACTTTTTTTGATAGTAGCAAAATTTGTAAGCATTCCACCTGGCCATCTTTCGGTAACATAAAACATACCAGCGCGAATAGCTTCCTGCTGAATTACTTCTTGAGCTTGTTTTTTTGTACCAACAAAAAGAACAAATTCACCTTTAGAAGTAATCTCTAGCAAATATTCTTTTGCTTTCTGAATACACTCTTCAGTTTTTTCAAGGTCAATAATATAAATACCACTTCTTTGACCAAAAATATATTTTTTCATCTTCGGATTCCAACGGGAAGTCTTGTGTCCGAAGTGTACACCCGACTCTAATAATTGTTTAATTAATTCTGACGGCAAATTACTCCTCCTTCTTGCATTCTTAGAAAATCATTTCTTAAAGAATGCGTGCATCAATAATTACATAAAATTAACTTAATCTCAAGCTAATTTTGTTAAGTATACCACAATTTTTTCAACTTGCAATATTTTTCTTGAATTATAAACATCAAATCAAAAATATTAGCAGGAAATTAATTATATAGTATTTTCAAAAATTTGCAACTATTTTTTATAAAAAATCTAAATAGTCTTGACAAAAGAGTATTTTTGAGTATACTTGGGAAGTTACTAATGAAGAAAATTTTTTGTTACTTTTATTAATAAAGGAGTAAAATATGTTTAAACAGTGTGCAATTTGCGGCAAAGGTTCAATGGTAGGAAAGACCGTCGTAAGAAAAGGTCTTTTAAAGAAAAAAGGTGGAACTGGAAGTAAAATCGTAAGAAGCAACAAACGTAAATTTTTACCTAACCTACAAAAGATGCGTATCATATTAAAAGGTAAACCACAGCAAGCTTATGTTTGTACAAAATGTATCAAAAAAGGTGATTTGAAAAAAGCTTAAAATTATTTAAAAAATATTTCTTTTATTTCCAGAATTATAGAATCTTGTTGTAACCAGGTATCTTTCTTGGGAGTAAAAATCAGATCAATCGAATGGGCACTTGTAAGGCTATCCTTAAAAGTGCCCATTCCAAATCCTATAGCAGCAAAAGTAATCTTTCCATCGGTAACCCAAAACTTCAAAGTATCTTTAGCCAATAACCTCGGCTCACCTTTAAGAAATAAATTTCTGGCAAGAAACACCGGCTGAGTATTCCCAACACCAAAAGGCTCTAGCATTTCCAACTCTGAAATCAACTTATTAGTAATACTATATAAATCTAATTCCATATCCACTTCTACACTTGGAAGCAAAGTATCAATACTAGCAACCTGTTGCGCAAAATCATTTATTTTTTTTCTAAAATTAAAAATATTTTCTTTAGCTATAACCATTCCAATTGCATGTTCATGCCCGCCAAAATTATCCAACAAATCATTACAATGCAATAAACTATTAAATAGATGAAAATTTTTAATTGATCTTCCCGAACCACGGCACAAATGCTCGCTTTCAGAAATTAAAATTACTGGACGGGATAACCTATCTGTTAATTTAGAAGCCACAATTCCTAAAACTCCTAAATGCCAGCCTTCTTTAGAAACAACCACAATTTTATTTTCTTTAGAAGATGCATCACTATTAATTAATTCCTGTGCTTCTTCTAAAATCGCACCTTCCACTTTTTGTCTTTGGCGATTAAAAGATTCTATTGATTTCGCTAAAACGAGAGCTTCTTCTTTTTCCTGAGACATTAATAAGTTTAACGCTGTTTCTGCTGTATCCATCCTACCGCTAGCGTTAATACGTGGAGCTAAAATAAAACTTACAAAATCAGGCTTAATTTTTTTATCTTTAATCCCACTTGTTTCCAATAAAGTTTGTATCCCAATTTTTTTACTTGTAGAAATACGACTCATCCCTTGCTTCACAATAACCCTATTCTCCCCATTTAAAGGGACAGAATCAGCAATCGTACCTAAAGTTACTAAATCTAAATCATCAAGCAGCATTTTACGTGTAAAAGCCTGGCATAATTTATAAGCTACGCCTACACCTGCTAACTCCCTAT
>CAYQXW010000057.1:0-10240 GCA_964421615.1 uncultured Planctomycetales bacterium | reverse complement strand
ATGATGATAATAAAAAGCCGGCCCTCAGGCCGGCTTTTTTATTATCATCGGTTGTAATAATAGTATTAAAAATTTGAATTTCCTTTACAGTACCCACCGCTCCACCGGCTTCAATATAATCCCCCACTCCAAAAGGTTCAAAAATAATAATTAATACTCCTGAAGCAAAATTAGCTAAAGAACCTTGCAACGCTAAACCTACAGCCAAACCTGCAGCACCAATAATAGCAATAAAAGATGTAGTTTGTATTCCTAGCTTTTCTAAAGCAGCTAAAAAAACAAAAATCAAAATACCAAAATAAACAATATTTTTAGCAAAAGAAGCGAGGGTCGGATTCATTTTAGCTTTTATCATCGCTTTCTCAACTAACCCTGTCAAAAATCGTGCAATCCATTTGCCTATTACTATAATTAACAACGCATACAAAACGTTCATTCCATACTGAATCAAATATCCATAAGCCTTATCCATCATTTCTTGCATTTGCATATTACCCCTCCTTTATAAATTTACTAACATAGTTAGCAATATTAAATTTTCTTTTCAATCCCTGTGCATTCATATACCGCACTGAACCAAAAACGCTACGTTTTCCCCAAGGGCGATCATGCATACCAAAACACCAAGCAATACCAGCATACCCATTAGGATCCCTACCATCTAACTCATATTTATTATTCAAATAAACAATTATATTATAAGCCTCAATTGGAGACTCTGTCCACTCAATAATTTTTTTACCCCAATACATACGCATATAACCATGCATCTTACCAGTAGTAACCATTTCAAGTTGAGCTGCATTCCAATATTTATCATGCGTTCGGGCTTGTTCAAAATCTTTTAAGGTATAAATATAATCTTTTTGATCTTTACTATGCAATGATAAAGAATTCGATGCCCAACCAGGTAAACATTTTATATTATCGTAATTTTTATTGTACAAACAAAAATTATCCGCTAACTCCCGTCTTACAACCAACTCTTCTAAAAAATTGTCTCGGGATTTAATATTCACATCCGCCAAAGTCACTTCTAAAGCTACACGCTGAGTAGACAATTGCCCAAAATGCAAATATCTTGATAAATTTGATTGACCGTTTAAGCTTGGATCATTTTTATCTTCAAAATAACGGTTTAATTTCAATTTAATAAAATTGCTCAATTCTTTACGTGCAACATCTTCCCCAGAATTTAAACAATTATACTGACTAAAATTTTTACTTACTTCTAACCTAGACTTGCCATAAGGATGAATCTTTAATTTAGGAATTTTTATTAAAAAATCATTTAATAATTTCAATATTTTCGGTCTAAAAGTATATGCAGCATATTCCATTTTATTTGAAACAACCCAACTAGGAACAATATTATGAGCATCAACCTCAAAAAAAGGAATTTTAATTTCTTTTTTTATTTTTTCTTTCCAACTTATTTTTGTTATTAACGGGTCAAAATCTGTAATCAAAACTGAAACATTATTGTTTAAACTAAATTTTATAATCTCTTTATCCGGCTTACCTACAAGACAATAAAAACTAATATTCCGTTTAATTAAATCTTTTGCAACTTTTTTCAACCCACTTAGCATAAACTCAAAATGAGAAACTTGTGCTCCTAAAAAATCATCTACCAAACAAAAAATAACAATCAAGGGTACTTTTTTTTGTAAGGCAACATTTTGCGCATGAATCAAAGCCCAATTATCCTGCACTCGTTGATCACGGCTCATCCAATAAACTACAGGCCCAGATTTTACTATTCCATCTTTTAAAATTTTAACTCTACGTAAATCCATTTAACTATTCTTTAGGATACCCCACAGTTTGAGTCAAAATAACTTTTTGATTTTTATTTAATTGCATAGCTTTTGTCAATATTTCTTCATCAAGCCAGCCTCTTACTACAGTTGATAATCCTTCAGAAGCGCAAAAAAGATAAACATTTTGACTAATAAATCCTGTATCAACCGCGGCAAAAAAATCCTTCTGCTTTGCAGCAACTTTTTCCATTTTACTATAATCCGCAACAAAAATAAGATTAATCGGGGCTTTTGCTACAAAATCTTGTTTTCCAGTAAAAGCTCTTATATCCTTATCCAAAACTAGTTTTAACAAATTATTTTGAGCATCATATAGATATAACCCATCAGATTTAGAAACATAAACATCAATTTCCTGCATATTCATAGCTGTAGGAGCTGTTCTTTTTCCATCTTTACGATTAATACCATTAGCAGCCCACAATAAATCAGACAAAAGCTGCAAAGGTAATTCTTTAGGACTAAAATCTCTTTGACTTTCTCGCTCTTTCAATACCTGCATAAGCGGCAAACCTTTATCCATTTGAGCAGGCAATAATTGAACTGACTTCGGTTTAACATCTTGAGAAAAAGAAACGTTAACAAAACAAAAAACAAACATTAAAACTAAATTTACTAATTTCATTTATTCCCCCTTGTTTTTTATTTAAAAAAATCTTGATATATAGCTAAAACTAACGAAACCGCCGAACTAAAAAAAATAACAAAATAATTAATTGAGTCTTTTTTAGAACGCAATTTACAAATTGTGTTTTTAAGAAAATCATAATCTCTATTTTCTAGTTTTTCATTATTAACAATCCTATTAATAATACCAGATAACATAAGTTTTTTCTGAAAAGACCTATCAACTTTAAATTTATACAAAAAAAATGCTAGAAAACCACCTACTCCAATATACCAACTAAACTTAACCCAAAAAACCCCATATCCTGAAATTAAATTAACTACTCGCAAAGCAATAGTCGCTAAAATTCCAATAAAAAGAAAAAACCATGACAAAAAATCATCATGGCATTCTTTAGAAAGCGAACAATTTTTACATTTTGTTTGACTGTTCATAAACCATCAAATCACTTTCCGATATCTTCATTCCACAAATTTTTATTACTTTTAATAAATTCCTGCATCAAAATTTTACATCCAGGCAAATTTAAATTAATAATTTTACAGCCTCTCTTACTTAAATAAGCTTCTGCCCCACGAAAAGTGCTATTTTCCCCAATAACAACAACTGGAATCTTATAAAGAATAACTGCCCCTGAACACATATCACATGGAGACAAAGTCGAATATAAAACACATTTCTTGTAATCAGAATACTTTAATCTTCCTGCATTTTCCAAACAATCAATCTCTGCATGTAAAATAGCAGATTTTTTTTGCACTCTACGATTATGTCCCCGCCCAATTATTTTCCCGTCTTTAACCAAAACACTACCGATAGGAATTCCACCCTCTTTTAATCCCTTAAGAGCTTCTTTAATTGCTTCATGCATAAAAAAAACATGGTCATTATTTTTTTTCTTCATTTTGCTTAATTAAATCTTTCATTTTAAAAGCATGTGTAAACATAGCCTGTTGTAACCTAGACTGTAAAAGCAAAGTATTTAAAACCCATTTACTATAGTCATTTTCTGTTTTAGGAACAATCCATTCATACGCTTGAGTTATATTCTGCTCTAATTTAATTGCTTTTTCATAAGCTTGCTCTAAATTATCTGAAGCTTTTACTTCAGAAGCTTTAGCAGTTGCAACTAAACCATACGCATTTAAAATTTTGACAAGCCATCTTACATGATCTTGATCTTGCGGTAAAACCATCCCATAAGGAAAACTATATACACCAAACTTTTCTTGATCAAGCCTATATTGAGCTTCAGCGGTCATCTCTAAAGAAAGCATTTCATTAAACTTCTTCACCCATTCCTGATTTTTTGGTTTTGGTAACGCAGCAGGAATATTACTACATAATCTGTAATTTCCATCCCACTCTTTACCACACACCGGACATCTTTTAGTCACTAAAACATCCTGACTAAAACTAAATTCAGAAAAGATAGTTACTAGAAAAAAACTTATTAAAAATACAATATTAATCTTCTTCATAATCCCTCCTATTATTTAAAAGATTACTTGCTAGATTCTACTTGTTTTATCTCATTAGAATTATCACTTAACAAATCTGCTTTATTAAAATCATCATTTTCCGGTAAAACCACTTCTACATTGCGAATTTTAGCAATCTCGATTATACCGTTTTTGATCTTACAATCAAACAAATGCCCACCTAATTTCTTATTATCATTTAAATAATGGAAATGAAATCCCGGCATATTAATACCTTCAAAATATTTAGGGAACCAAAAACCAATCATCGCTCCTTTTACATTATTAAATTCAAACATTTTTTGATTTTTTACTGCTTCTGCAAGCCTAGGATACGGTTTATTATACTGCGGAACACTTCTTGTTTTAACAAATTCAAAATCACCTCGGATACGAATAGCATAAACAATATTCTTAGTATCAACGTTATCTAGAATAAACTGCTGCAGCTGTTGAAAATCAAAAACTTGTTTTACCTCAACTTTAATATCTGGATTAAAATCCGTGACCAAAGCCAGTGGTACAGCATTACACTTACAAGGCTGATAAATATTACCAGAATAATCAACCTTATATATTTGCCCATTAAGCATTACTAATTCGCCACCCAAACCAGTAAAAGTTCCAATCCCAAAATTTCCGTGTTTCTGTAAAGTATTCAGATCAACACTGCCATCAAACACACCAACAGATAAAGCTTTTAAAGTAGAAACCTGAAACAATCGATTATGCACAATAGGTGTTGCACATCCCGCAGAAAAAATTAAAATTACTAAACTTAAAAATAGTTTTTTCATACTAATTCACTATTAATAACACTATTTTTTACTCCAAAATAAACAGAAATTAAGTAAACTGGAATATATACAATAGGAGAAGCTAATAAAGACACATTGAAAACTATAGCAAAAACAGAAATTAATGTAGCTGGCACAATAGCATAAACACAAATATTCAACAAACTTTTATACTCTAAATCAACTTTAAGAATTAAAGCAAACAGTTTTGCAAATAAACTAAAAATCAAAATTTGTATTATTTTAGTAAAATTAAACCAAATAAAAACAAATAACCAAACAACTGGAAAACTAAAAACTTTAACAATCCCCATCCACTTATGAATAACTGCTGGTGTTATATCAAAAGTTTTTTTATCAAGAATAAACTTTAAAACATCCTTGCTAAAAACTAATTTAAAATAATTAACACTTTCATACATATTTGTTTTTTGTTCAAAAGAGTTATCTGTTTTCTTTTGTTTTACAATAAACTTATCTTTAGCAATTAATACAATATTATTATATTTTTCTAAAACAGAATTTACTTTCAACAAATCGGGCTCAATAGCAAAAGCAAAAACATCTTTCTTATCATCAAGATTAAATTCTTTTATATAAGCTTGCATTGGCATAACCAGCTGATTATCTTTTATTTCAATAGCAGGAATTTCTTCCACTGATTGCGACTGCCACATACCAATCGCAGTTTTTGTAAAAACATCCAAAGCTGAAACAAAAAACAACGAAGCTTTAATTCCAATAATACCGCTAAAAATCAAAATAAAAACAACAAGGAATAACCAACTTTTCAAAAAAGACTGAGTTACAATATCTTTATAAAACTTAGGATTAAAACATTTGAAAATTTCCTGCATTTCTTCTCCTTATTACATCGCATCTTTTTCACAATTATCAATCGCTTTATTCACTTCTTTATTCAAAGCTTCTGGTAACCCCATAATGGAAACATCTAAAAATCCACGGACGATAGCTGCTTGAGCTTCATCCATAGAAAGCCCTCTTGCCATTAAATATTCAACTTCATCTCGGGAAATCTTCCCAACCGCTGCTTCATGAGACATATCTACGCCTTCCGTACATCCCTCAAGTTCAGGAATCGCATACATATTTCCTTTTTGACCCAAAATCAAACCCCGACATTCCAAATGCGCTTTAATCGGCTGAACCTCGCCTTTTAAATAACCACGATTAATAATATTCCCATTATGCGCAATTGCACGTGCAATAATTTCTGCTTTAGAATTTTTTCCAGACAGAATAACTTTTGAACCTATATCCATGTTTGATCCAGGATGAGCGTAAAGAATAGAATTAAAACGCGCTAAAGAATTCTCTCCTAATAACGTAGCCTTAGGATACATCTGCACATTTTTTACTGGCTGCAAACAAATATAGTTCGACAAAAATGTCCCATTTTCTTCTACAGTAGTTGCAGACCGTGGACGGACATCAACATCTTCCCGCCAGTTATGAACCATACTAAAAGTTAATTGCGCATTCTTTTTTATATAAAATTCAGAAATACCTATATGTAAACCTCGGTCTCCATATGATTCAGTTGCACAACCGGTAAGAATCTGCAAATCAGATCCTTCTTCTGCAATAACAATATTATGTACACTTTGAATCAATTTTTTCGATTTTAAAAATAAACAAGCTTGAATCGGAAACGATGCTTTCACACCTGGTAAAGCACGAATAAAATATCCGTGAAAAGGATTAAGTTGTGCATATGCTGTAAATTTATCCGTATCAACAGCCACATTTTTCCAATAATAATCCCATAACCAATCGTATTTCTGCAAAGCATCCGTAATACTCATTACTTCTAGACCTTCTTTATTACTAGCAGCATGAATAACATTATGGTCCATCTGTAAAAATGTTCCTAACCTATCTTTTTGAGTTAAATCAATTCCAGCTTGGAGTAAAATTTCCGCCTGTTTATCTGCAACACTATTCAAATCTTTCGGATATTCTTTTTCAGAAACTTCAGAGGTAAATTGATTTAAATCTACATCTGTCCCGAAAACAGGCAATTTATTTACTGCAAGTTTTGCTTTCGCATCTAATTCTTCTTTTATCCTTTGCACTTGGCGCATTTTTCGTAACCAAACTTTCTAATATCTTCTATTATTTGTTGAGGATTTTTTAAACAATGCAGTTGACTATCTGCAAGCACACATCCCAAATCTGTTTTTACATGTTCGAGAATATGCCCAGTATGTGTAATTATTAATCCACACTTTCCTGGTTGTTTTAAAAAATTATTCATAATTTTTCCCATTAAACCTACATTTTCTAAATCAACACCCGATTCCGGTTCATCGAATAGAACTAATTTAGGATCCTGCGCAATTAGCTGCAATAACTCAGAACGCTTCATTTCTCCACCAGAAAAACCTAAATTTATATCCCGTTCTAAAAAACCTTCCATATCTAAATCCTGAGCATTCTTTTTTAGATCAAAATCTTTTCCTTTAGAAACAATATCTATCATTTGTTTCAACTTTACTCCACGAACAGTCGGTGGTCTTTGAAAAAGCATTCCAATCCCTAATTTCGCTCTTTGATCTATACTTAAACTTAAAATACTTTTTCCTTCAAACAAAATATCACCACTAGTTACTTTGTAATTTGAAAAACCCATAATAGACATTAAGAGTGAAGTTTTTCCACAGCCGTTTTGGCCAAGTAAAACCAAAATATCACCTTCATTAATTTTTAGGCTCAAACCACTAATGACTTCTTTTTCCCCAATAGAAACATGAAGATCTTTAACTTCTAAAACCGTTGTACTCATATTTTCCTTATTTATTATAAATTATTACTAAAGCAATATTTTACAGCGCAATAGAGTTTTTTACAATAAAAACCTTAGAAACGGGGTTGGTGGTAAAATAACCTCCGACCCCGTTTTTAAGATTTGTTAATACTAGTTTTACTTAAAAATGCTTAAAACAAATATTCAAATGATCCTTAGAAATTTTTTGTGTAAATAAACTTACTCCAAAAGCTACGAGAAAAGATATTGGAAGCATAATAACAATTGGGTCAATTACAGTCCAAGGAAAACTTACTAAAGTAGGTTTCCCAAAAATAAATTTGCATAACCCAATCGCTTCTGCCTCTTTTTGATGAATAAATAATAACCACAGCACAGAACCACTTGCACCAACTAACATACTCGCAATTGCTCCGGTTTTAGTCATTCCTTTCCAATAAAGAGCACCTATATATGAAGGCAAAAATGTCGTCGCACACAAACCAAAAAATATTGCAGTTGCTACAGCAATAACGCTTCCTGGCAGTTTATAGCCTAAAATAACAGTAATAATAACACCAACAATAATTCCCAGCTTAGTCAAAAGTACAGTATATTTAGAAGATTTTCCCTTAAAAATAATTCTCTCAAAAAAATCACGGCCTAATGCAGTTCCTAATGTATGAAACTGCGAACTAGAAGTGGACATTGCTGCAGATAAAAGAGTCAACATGAAAACATATATAAACCAAGTCGGCATAGCGCTGTTAATATACAATGGAATAACTTTATCTACATTCCCACCCGCAACATCTAAAGCAATCTTACCAAATTTTGGATTATTCAAAAAATAAACATTTGATAACGCACCAACAACAAATGCAATTCCTGTCATCGCTAAAATAAAAATTCCACCGGTTGGTACAGCACGATTAATCTCTTTTGAACTTTTTACCGTCATAAAACGTACGGCTAACTGCGGCTGTGCTAATACTCCAATTCCTACGCCCATAACAATTGTAGAAATCAAAGACCACCAAATACTTGATCCAACAGCCGGCATACTCGTCCATCCTTGATGTCCTAACTTAGCTAACTTTTCTGGAACTTGACTTACCATTGCTCCCAAAGCCTCATGTCCAGCCACAACTCCACCCACATTAATATAAGCATACACAAGCAAAATAATCATTCCAATAAACATTATTGCGCCCTGTAAAGCATCTGTGTACATAACAGCTTTCAAACCACCAGCTAAAACATAAGCACAAATAATCAAAGCATAAATCAATAACGCAACATTATAATTAATTTGTGAAGCAAACGTAGTCTCAAGAAATCTTGCTGCTCCAATTAAAACCGCAGCTGCATATAACGGCATAAAAATAAAAATTACGAGTCCACTAAATCCTTGAATAAAAGAAGATTTAAATCTCTTACCTAATAATTCAGGAAAAGTATGTGCGTCTAAATTATGCCCAATTCTACGTGTTCTTTTACCAAAAAATATAAAAGCTACAATAATACCCATAAGAATATTGAGAAAAGTCAACCATAAAAGCCCCATGCCATATAAAGCAGCAACACCTCCAAAACCTACAATTGCAGATGTACTAATAAATGTTGCACCATAAGAAAGCGCCATAATAACAGGATGAACACTTCTACCGGCAACTAAATAATCCAAAGTAGTTTTTGTCTTTTTGTAACCGTAATACCCCAAATACCCAATCATGAATAAATAAGCTATAACTATTATTGCCAATAGGAAAATGTTTTCCATATCTTCTCTCCAATTTAAAGTTGTTCCTCTACCTCTTTTTCATCTTTAACCCATTTTACATCTTCAGAAGACACTTCTTCATCTCCCTTATTCCAATTTTTTAAACCATAATAAACACAAAACACAGCACAAAAAATACATAGCAAATACACCGACCAGATTCCTGGATCTTCAATACCTAAAATTTTCATACTTCCTCCTTTTTGCCGCAGAAGCGGCACACTTGCCTTTCCATTTGGGCAAGGTGAAAAATAAAAAAGCAGTTTCCTTTAAAAAGAAACTGCCTTATTTATATTAATTATTTTTAAATAATCCACAAATAACTATTTTACCTCCTAATAAAAAAAGTGCAATTTAAATTTATGGCTTTTCTGTTTCCACTAAATTTTTCCAATAACGCCTAGGCATAAACTGCGCTTGAAGTTTTTTATTTTTTCTATTTTCTATAGCAATTTGCTTAAAATACAATCTCCAAAGATCCTGATTTTTTAATTCATTTTCAGAATAACTTAACTCTTGGTTTTGCTGGATATCTGTTATTTGCCAGCTATTTTTATTATAAACTATTGCTTTATACCGTTTAGCATCGTGTATAATCCATTTTTCTAAACGTAACCGATTTTTGAAATGATTCACTAAAAGCGGCAATATAAAAAAATCTGTTTCAATTCTAGAATATAAAATCCCATCAGAAAGTTCCTTAAAACGTACTAGTCCCAGCATCTTATGCGCCTCAAATCCTACTTTTCTAGACAAATCATTAACCTGCAAAACAGAATCCTGAGTTAAGTATTGATCAATATTTTTCCCGACTTTTAACCCGAAACATAAATACTTCCACAATAAGTTTTCAAAACTTTTCACCCCCGACAAATATACTAAATAAATATTCCTTAAAGTATCTACAGCAAATCTATTCTCGAGCCAACCATAATATTTTTCATAAATATTCTCTTGAGTT
>CAYQXW010000056.1:0-10313 GCA_964421615.1 uncultured Planctomycetales bacterium | reverse complement strand
CTTATTGAATTAACCCCAATTTTTACCAAACTTCATATCAACTTTAACAGGTATCAATAAATCTAAAACTTTTTCCATCTTTTCTTTAATCATCGCAGAAAATTCTTTTTTCTCATTAGATGGAACATTAAAAACTAACTCATCATGAATCTGCATTATCATTACAGAAGTAAAATTTCTTTTTTTTATTTCTTCATGAATATTTACCATTGCTAACTTTATTAAATCACTTGCAGAACCTTGAATCGGCGTATTCATCGCTTGGCGCTGTGCAAACTGTGCAATGTTAACATTCTTATCGTTTATTTCAGGCAAATATCTTCTTCTGCCTAATATAGTTGTAACAAAACCTTCTTTTTTAGCTAAATCTATCTGTTCTTGTATATAATTTTTTACTTTAGGGTATCTTAAAAAATAAGCATCAATAAAAGTTTGCGCTTGAGTTACTGGAATTTTTAAATCTTTACTTAACCCATATGAACTTAACCCGTAAACAATTCCAAAATTAACTCGTTTTGCCACATCGCGCATCTGATCAGTCACCTGATTTTCAGGAATATCATAAATTAAGCTCGCTGTTTTTTTATGGATATCCTGTCCAGACTTAAACGCTTCAATTAAAACTTCATCACCAGATAAATGCGCTAAAATCCTTAATTCTATTTGTGAATAATCACAAGAAAGCAGTTCTGAATCTTTATCAAAAGCAACCACCGCTTCCCGAATACTTTTTCCTAAATCTGAACGTATCGGTAAATTCTGTAAGTTTGGATTACTTGAGCTCAATCTTCCGGTTTCTGTCCCAGTCTGATTAAATAATGCATGAATTCTATTTGTCGTCGCATTCACCATTTCCGGTAAAGCGTCAATATATGTTGATTTAAGTTTCGATAATTGCCTGTACTCCAACAACAACTGCGGCAATTTATGTTTCTGTGCTAACGTTGTCAAAACTTCCTCATCAGTTGATGGACCTGTTTTCGTTTTTTTAACAACCGGTAAAGCTAATTTTACAAAAAGAATTTCTCTTAACTGCTTCGGTGAATTTAAATTAAATTCACAACCGCAAGTATCATAAACTTCCTGAATAAGCTTAGCTAACCGACCTTCGATTTCTTTAGACAACATTTTCAATTTATCAATATCCAGCTTTATTCCTGCAATTTCCATATCTGCTAAAACTTCCACTAGAGGCATTTCAACTTTATAGAATAAATTATTCAACGCTTTTAGTTTCATTTCTTTTTCAAGCATTGGATATAAAATCTCTAAAAAGTATATAGCTTTTTGGCCGTCTAAATTATCTTCAGTAATAGTATTTTTTAAATACATCCAGACAATATCTGTAAGATTTACTACCGCATTAGAAGAATTCAATAAATACGCAGCAATCATAGAATCAAAATGTATCCCGTTTAAAACGATTCCATGATTTTTCAAAATTAATTTAATTTTTTTAAGATCATGTCCTATCTTCAAAACATTTTTATCTTCTAAAAACTTTTTAGAATACTCACCGATTTGAGAAACAACATAAATTTTCTTATTGATTCCTAAAAAAAGCTGCAGATCTTTATCGAGATAAAAATATGCACTTTTCAGCCCAGTTATTATTGAATTTATTTGTTCATCAGAAATTTTTTCTAATTCAACTTCAGGCACTTGTTGCGTATCGGTCACGGGCAAGTCTTTCAGAAAGGCCTTAAACTCAAGTGATTTATACAACTCATATAAATTCTGATAATCCGGTTCAACTAAACGCATCTTATCAAACTTTATATCAACACTCATATTATCGTCAAGACTAACCAACTCTTTATTTAAAAGTATCTGGTCTTTAGAGTTAGCAACAGCTTCCTTCAAAGACTGGGATTCAATTTTATCTATGTTACTTAAAACTCCATTTAAACTTTCAAACTTATTTAAAAGATCAACTGCTTTTTTTTCAGAAATTCCTTTTATTGCAGGAATATTATCTGATGTATCCCCCACTAAAGAAAGAAAATCAGCAACTTGATTAGCTGACACGCCTAATTTTTCTTTTACTTTATCTAAATCTATTCTAGGATCCTTTTCAGAATAAGGATTTACGATAATAACTTTTTCGTCTACAAGCTGCATCAAATCTTTATCTGAAGTAATAATTACAACCTCAAAATCATTAGCTTTAGCTGTTTTAGTTATCGTAGCAATCAAATCATCAGCTTCAAACCCTTCTTTTTCAAAAATAGGAATTTTTAAAGCAAATAAAACCTGTTTTATAATAGGGATTTGAGAAATAAGCGCATCCGGCATAACTTTACGCTGTTTTTTATAATCCTCAAACTTTTCATGGCGGAAAGTTTTCTTACCTACATCGAAACAAACAGCTAAATATTCAGGTTTATTCTCAGCAATAAGCTTATTAATCATACGCACAAAACCATAAACAGCATTCGTCTGCTGACCTGAAGAATTAATCAACCCTTTTATGGCATAAAATGCACGATAACAAAAAGCAGTTGCATCTACTATAAATAATTTTTTATTACTCATTAATTTGGAATTTGTTCATCTTGGAATTTTGAATGGCAGGTTTTCTTACCTACATCATAAATTTTTTTTGGATTGTTAACCAATTTATTATTTTTGATTTTTACCTATTTTAAATTTTTGAAAACTTTCTTTAAGTTATGATAAAACTTATACTTAGGTAGGTTACATCCATGTATAAATATTAACAAATAATATAAATAAGTCAAGAAAAAAACTAAAATTTTAAAAATACAGCTATATTGCGGTAAAAACCTGTTTTAATTGCACCTGGGTCATCCCTGAATCTAAAACTAACAGCAGATCTTTAACAATCCTATTAGTCGTACAACTCTTTTCTTCCTCTAATCGCATTGTATCAGAAATACAACTTAACAATTTATCTAAATATTTATCATAATCTTCTCTTAACACCACAGACTGAACACATTCTTTAATTCTATTGGCTGCTGGAATCATTCCTTTATCTAACATATTCTGTATTTCATTCAATTTTTTATCAATATCCTCTACAATCAACTTATTTTGCAAAAATTTACTAATTCTTCCTCCATCCTGCGCCACTAAATCTTCAATCGCTTTCTGCGTCATAATCGGTAAATGCGTAAAATCTATACCGCCTCTCTTACTACTTCCACCGTCATTCTGCTCAATCGGGACATGCATAGAGATAATATGCCCATTGGGCTGCGGACCTTCATTTTTTTTATCTTCTCTCCAACCAATTAAAATATGTTGGTTATTCCCAAATTTACTTCTTCGTTCAATATACTCCAAATATTCAAACAAACTTCTTATCCCTATCCCTGCATAAGAATTACTTAACGATCTTGCTTCATCTGGTACAATTTTTGTATTCCAGGGGCGCCTATTATACGTAAACCAAGGCTTATTTAATAATAACTTTGGTAATTCTTCTTGGCCTGGCCCCCAAAATTCGATCCGGATTCCTTTATAGGGTTTATTAGCTAAATAAACACGCATTTTTAAATTTTCATTAGGCGAGTATTCATGCTGCATTAAATTTTCAACAAGAAATGCAAAAGCATCACCATAATGGTCTTTAAGAATAGCCGAATTAGCATTTATCTGTTTTCTAAAATCCCACCCATTATCCTGCGCAATCTTATACATTTGAGGAAGAATTCTTTCATCTACATCCATAAAAAAATGAAGCAATTTCCTCTCCATACCCATATCTAAATATTTTGAAATAATACTCGGCCAATTCCCAAAATTTAATTCTTTATACTCTTGAAATGGAGGAGCTTTTTCGTTATCATCAAATTCAAGCGGATTAATTACCTCATATAACTCTTCTTTTACTACCTCTCCTATTTTAGTAATTCTTTTCATGATTCCGCCGTCTTCTTGATTCCAAACTTCATAAACCTCATTAAATGGATTTGGTTGAGGCAAAGTATTCCATTCAATCTCTTTTTCTAACGTAATACTTTTATCTCTTTTAGGAGTATTTTTAGGAAAATGTTTCTCTAATAAGAATCGGATATCATCAGGCATTAACTTTTGTTTTTTATTCTGTTCAACACTTTCATTATTTTCTTTACTCCCAAATTTATCTAATAAATATTTTCCCAACCCATTCTCTTTTTTAGAAGAGCTGTCTCTTATCAAATTATTCAAAACTCTTAAAGCATCCCGATTGCCATATTGTGGTATATTTAAATAACCATCTGCTTCTAATGCTTGCAAGATACCATCGGGTGTCATCGTATTTCTAAATTCCCAAGATTGAAATTCAGCATATCCAGTTTTATATTTCTTTTTGACAATATCATTTATACCGTTTCTGTTACTAAAAATATTAGGTTTAGTAGGAAAATACAGCTTAGCGTATTTTTTAGTAACAGCGACATTAATCAAAGCATCCTCGATTAATGTATATGCTTCTTTAGCACTAACTTCCTCCAAAAACTCACTAGACGGATTCATCCCCACAGCTATCAATACTAATTGGCCATTAATCTCTTTTTCTAATAATTCCGCAAACCCCATAACTTTTTTGTTATTTTTATCAATCATCGCCATTAATTTAAACTCTTTTTTCTTCCATAAATCTACATCCATGGCATTACATAATCCGCCATTAACTCCCCAAAAACCATAGGGAATACCTTTGACGATTTTAAACTCCAACTCTATTTGCCCCTTAGCTTGCAATTCAAATTTCAACTCTTCTTTATTTATTAATTCTAAAGGATTAGCAAATAATTCTGCGATTATCTCAGAAACACTTAGTCTTGATCTACTATTGTTTTCTATTGGATCTTGAGCTATAGTTTCAACTTGAAATTTCACTTCTGTATCTTTTATATTTTCAATAATTCTCTTAACATCTTCACTAGTGAATCGGCCTAAGAAATTTGATATAACAGCTTTAACAGTTTTATTCTCAGAAGCAATATATTTTTTAACCAGCTTTGTTAAATCTTCTGCTCTTTTATCTGCACTACGTAATTTTGGCAACGTTGTTCTAAAAGGATAATCTGTCTTTACATAACTTAAAACTTCTTTCACCTTTTTAATCAACTCATCTTCATCTGTAAATAAACTTTTCAACACTTGAACTTGATTATAATCACCGCTTATTGACGCAACTTTATGCCATAAAACATCATCACAACTTGTCCAGTCATACAAAGAATTCAGCACTTCTTGTTTCTTTTTTTCATTCTTATAATCCATAAACCATTCATTAATTCTAAATTGCAGTATTTTTTGTTTTTTAACCGCTCGGTCTTTATCATTTTCATTTCTATCATATAACCGTGAAACAATATTTTTCAACTCATCTTGTACATCAAAAACTTCTCCCTTTTTAATCACATAATCAACTAATGCAACCTTACTGCCATTGCCAAAATCTTTATCACGTAATTCCAAAGGCACATCATCTCTAAGATCTCCTGCCTCTAAATACTGCTTATATAATTCCAGAATATCATCACCGGCAACAAACGAACTAGAAGAATTGGGTACAACCATTTGAATACTTGCAATAACAGCAGCCTCTATATTTTTAACACCTTTGGATTCAAAAAAGACTTCTAACTGTTTTAACTCTTGTACACCTACCTGATCTTTTAAAACTTTGTCCCTAAAATCAAAAACTTCTTTCAAGCCAACTGTACCAGATTCTAAATATATTTTAAATAATTCAGGACTAAAAGATCCTAATAGCTGACTGAATCCCGTTATTTTTTTTCTATTTTCCAAACTTTCAATCATATCTTTCGTAATAATTTTCTGTTTTATCCCTTCTAATATCATATTCAAATCATGAAATCCTAATTTTGTTTTTGAATCTGTTACTTCAATAGCTAAATCCAACACATTTAGATAATCAATATCAGTATTTTTTATTTCTTTAGCAAAATGATTCAATACCAAATTTAACAGCATTTGCTGATAATTAATATTTTTGTTAAAAGTCAATTGTCTTACTTTATTAATAAATTCAGGCCAAACTTGTTTTAAATTTTCTCCAAATAAGGATCTTATTTGTGGCAATCCAGAGTAAACAATAATTCTAAAATTTTGCCGCTGAATTTTCGCTAATTCCATAATTCCAGGCCAATAATATTTCAAATCCCCACTAAACATATTAACAACTGCAGGCAAAGTATGTAAAAAAAGTTCCCAAGTATTATCTCCAAACAACATCCCTAATTCCGAAATATCAGGCCAATAATACTTTAAATCTTTGCCAAAAGTTTTTCTCAATTGGTACATTCCGGATAGTAAATCATACTTATATTTACAGTTATCAATTAATTTATAAAAATCATCATAACCATATAATTCTATAATTTCTCGGAAATCTTCTTTAAAGTTTATAAATGCTTCCTTATCTGCATAATTAAAAGTTTTTAAAAAATACTCTTTAAATCTATCCTCAGACATTAAAATGAGTTGAGAATTTTCATCATATTCCAATTTACCGCCATCTTCCTCTTGCCAACGCTCAAATCTTTTATACTCTTGTCGAGAAAATTCAACATATTTATTTGGTGCAATAATTCTTTGGCCATTTTTATTCTTTATTATTTTATGCTCAAACTGCTCTTTATCATCAAAATAAGCTGGTCGATAATCTCCTAAAATATATTCTTCCTTAATTTTTGGATCTACATCTTTTGTATGTATAGCAGTCTGCACAAATATACATGAAGGAACATTAATTTCATTAATTTTAGTTTTTTTAGCGTAAACATAATTATTAATATTCTGATAGTTCATTAATAATTCACCGGATTTAATATCCGTCTCATTTCTCTGATACCAAAAATAAAAATCATATGGATTTTGTGAAGTTACCTCATTGCGGATACCTTGAACTTCAGATATAAAATCTTCAGCCTCAACAGTATTTAAAAGCTGCTGTTGAAAATTATGATTTTCATAGAAGTAATCTTTTTCAATTGCTCCATACAATGCCTGATTAAGCAAAGCAAAATAATTCCGGTATCCTTTAAAAGCATTCGGAACATGTGCCCCTGAATTGTCATAAATTATAGATTTAGAACCATCAACAACTATAACGTAAGGATTTTCTTTTAAGATAAATTTTAGCTGCTGCTCATTGAACAAACTTTTATCCATATACGTATCTATCGATTCTGCTTCTGTAGACCCAACTCTAGAATACCAAACAGGAATATCTGTTCCTGCAATATAAACTCCATCTGTCCGCTCTTCAGTTATAGGAGAAACAGCAACCACGCCATAGGATGAATTAGCAACAACAATAATCTTTCGATTATTCTGTTTAGCTTTATCAAAAAGAGGCAAAATGACTTCTTTTTTAAGAATACTGGCTTCATAAACTAACCCTCTAATATTTAAAGCTTCTTCTGATGAAATTGAAGAATTATCAGATAAATTATTATTCTCAATAAAACTTTTGAAATCAATATCCTGATAAGATTTCAATAACTCCTTATCTAATAAACTATAATTAACTAAAATATGCCATTTATTTTTGGAAGAATATTCTCCAGCGTTGATCTTTTTCAAAGCAGAATTAATTTCAATTGCTGGGGTTAAAGATTTTTTTAATAGCGAACCTTTTAGCATTCGCGAATTAATCAATTTCCAGGATAAACCTTTATAAAACGCGCCAAACAAGTATGCTGAAAGTTCTTGATTATATTGAATAATCTGATTAGCAATATCTAAAATACTTAAATAATCTAACCCGGATTTATTCAGAACATCAACAATTTCTCTATCGCTAAAAATTTTTCTAATATTGCGGATAAAACTTTCTTTTTGGTTTTGAGTAGTATTCTTATATAAAATCTGGTGTTGTATTTTTATACTTTGGAAATTATTTTTAAGGTATTGTGTCCCATAAATTTTTTCTATTTTTATTAAAGTGTCTAATAATTCCAAAGAAGAACTTTTTAAAGGCAAAACTAATTCCTTGAGATCTAAACTAAAACGTTTAAAATCTTTTTCAAATATCAGATACAATTTATCAATATGCTTAATTAATTTATCCAGTGAATTTTCATCTTGCAACAAATTAATCTCTACTAGCTGAGGGAAAAAATAAGCAAATTCGTCTCTAAACTTATTTTTAAACCAAGATATGTTTCTTATACAATTTACAAAATTGCCTGACGTCCTTGCATTTCTAAAAAACAATGCGACTATTTGCGGCCAAAATACCAACAATTCATCATTTAGATTAGCTTTCAATTCTTCTAAACTTTCTCGAAAATCAGCAGCTATATCTAAATCAGAATCAGTATTAAATTTATCATTCTTTATTATTCTGAGTATTTTGGAAAAATCCTGGTAGCCGTATAATTCAATTATTTCTTTAAAATTTTTTTCTAACTGTTTTATGTTAACTTTGTTATCTACTAAAAATTGCCGTGCAGATTGTTCTTCAGAAGTTTCCCCGCCATCTTCTAAAGGAATATGCATAGCTATAATATGTCCGTTAGACTGTGGCCCTTCATTTTTTACATCCTCTCTCCACCCAACTAAAATATGGTTTTTACCATGAAATCTACTCCCATATTCAAATTTTGCTATGTAATCAAATAATTGACTGATTCCTACACCTAAATTAGAGTTAATCAATGATCTTGATTCTTTCGGTACAGTAGCTTCTTTCCAAGGACGATCAATAAACGAAAACCAAGGTTTTTTTAATAATAACTCCGTTAACTTCTCTTTTCCTGGCCCCCAAAACTCAAGTCGAATACCCTTATATGGCTGATTAGATAAATAAATCCGCATTTTTAAATTTTCATTAGGGGAATATTCATGCTGCATCAAATTTTCAACTAAAAATGAAGAAATCAAACCAAAATTCCATTGTTGTGAATCAGAATCGTAATTTAACCATTTCTCTAAATTATACCCATTCTTCTTAGCGACCTTACTCATTTGCAAAAAAATACTTTCTTCTGTCTCATCAAAAAAGGAATTTATCTCTAATAAATCATAATAATTGTTTGCCTTTGAAATAATATTAGGTAATCTTCCAAAATTAAATTCTGGATATTCTTTAAAAGGAGGAACGCTTCCACCATCATCCTCTTTTTGGAGAGATGATTTAAATTTTTCTGGTAAAGGAAATTGAATCCAAGTAATATTTTTATCTTGCGATAATCCTTCATTTTGCTCAGCTTCTTTCCAACCTACTAGAATATTTTGGTTGTAACTAAACATACTTCTTTCTTCAAACTGTTCCAAATAATCAAATAATCTACTAATAGCTATACCAAAATTAGAATTTCTTGACGATCTGGCTTCAGCAGGTACAATATCTTGATCCCATGGACGATTAGCAGACGTGAACCAAGGTTCTTTTAATAAAATTTGAGGCAATTTTTCTCGCCCAGAACCTAAAAATTCAACCCGAATACCTTTCTTAGAGGTATCTGATAAATAAATCCGCATTTTTAAGTTTTCATTAGGATAATATTCATGCTGCATTAAATTTTCAATTAGAAGTGAAAAAATCATCTTAAAATCTTTTTTTTGATAATTAAAATTTAACCAATCTTTTAAATTAACAGCATTATCTTCCGCAATCTTACTCATCTCAAAATAAATCTTTTCTTCTATACTATCAAATAAGTTTTCCAATTTATACAAATAAAAATCAGCTTTTGAGGTTGAAATAATATCTGGCCATATCCAAAAATTAAATTCCGGATATTCTTTAAAAGGAGGAATTTTTTTGCTAGTTGTTTCACCATCTTCTTTTTTAATCTCTAACTCTTGCGAAGATATATTTGCTTCCAAACAATCTTTTTCTATTGCTCCATTTATTTTACTATTACTCTTAAAAACTCCTCCATCATCTAAAATTTTTGCAATACCAGTACCAATAACCACACCACCTGAAACGTAATTTCTTATCACTTGTCCGTTTGCAGTGTATCTAGGTTCCTTGATATTATATTCGCCTTCTTTAAAAGATTTTTGGTAGGATTGGTAGTACGTCTCTTGCGACCAGGATTCGCTAGAAGTTAAATTGATTAAATCTTTGCTATCTATCTTTGAACTCATACTAGAGTTCTGGATTCCCGCTTTCGCGGGAATGACAGCATTGTTATACTTTCTCTTAAACCACTGTGCCAATATCAATGAGTAATATACTTGGCGAAGTGCTGCATAACGTTTTGCTGAATTTATTTCTTTGGTAATCTTAGGAATTATTTGTTCTTTTAATAATTGTGATGAATATTCATTTAATGCTTTAGCTTTTTCGTCAGTAAAATTGTATGTCTGACTTC
>CAYQXW010000055.1:0-10693 GCA_964421615.1 uncultured Planctomycetales bacterium | reverse complement strand
CTTCTTCTTGTTTCTGTAATTGTTCTTGTCGTAAACGCTCTGCTTCTATCTTTTGCAACCGAATAGCTTCTTCTTTCGCTAGCCGAGCTTCCTGCTGCTTCTTAATTAGCTCTTCTCTTATTCTTTCTTGTTCAAGTAAATATTGTCTTCTAGCCTCTTGTTTAGCTAACTTTTCTTGTTCTTGTTTTTTCGCTAACTCCTCTTGTCTTAATTTTTGCTCTTCTAAAGTTCTTTTTCTAATTTGTTCTTTTACTAGCTTTTCATTTTCTTGTCTTTCAAGTTCTTCTTGCCTTAATTTCTCCTCTTGCAATTTTCTTTGTTGAATATCATGTTCTTTTGCAATTCTTGCTTGCTCTTTCTTTATTTTTTCTTGTTCTGCTTTTTGAGCTAAAACAACTTTTTGAGCTTCTAAATTAGCTTTATTTTCAGCTTCAATTTTTAGCTGTACTTCTTTTTCAAAATTAGAAATTTGTTGTTCTAAACTAACAACATTTTTTTCTATTGAATTCGAAGAACTAACTACTTTTATATCTGCAAGATTTACAGTATCATTTTTATTAATACTATCAGTTATTTTAACTACAGGATTTTTTTCTTTATTCAACAATCTTTTTTCTTCATCTCTCTGGAGTTGTTCCAATTTAGCTTTTAATAATCGCTGCTTTAACTCCAAATCAGCTTCTTTTCGAGCTTGCTCTAATTTCAAACGTTCCTGGTTAAAACGCTGAGATTCTAATTTAATTTGTTCCTCTTGTTTTTGTTTTGCTATTTTTTCTTCTTCAATTTTTTGAATTAGCTGCAATTTCCTAGTTTTTTCTTCTTCTATAGCTTTTTTTAATGCCTCTTGTTGAGTTTTCTTTTCTAATTCAGCAATTACTCTTTTCTCTTCTTCAATTTTCTTCTTAGATTTTTCTTTTATTTCATCAATCTGCTGCTGTACAATTTTCAAAAGCTCTTTTTGTTCTTTTTCCTTATTTATAGCATCTTCTTTTATTTTTCTAGCATTTTCTACTTTATAAATTTTTTCCTGCTCTTGCTTTCTAACCTCTTCAATTTTATTTTTTAACTCCTCTTCATATTTTTTTTGTTCTAAACCATCTTCTTTTGGCTTTACATCAATTTTTTTCTGTTCTCTATCAATTCTACTTTCTATTGATTTATTTAATGCTTTCGCCTCAGCATTCTTAAAAATTTCCTCACTTTTTTGTATTGCTATTTGTTTTGCTCTTAAAATATTTTTTTGTTGTGCGAGTAATCGTTCTTCCTCTTTTAATTCAGCTTCTTGTTTTTTTCGCAATAGAAGTTCTTGCTTTTGTCTTTCTTTTTCTTTAATTTTTGATTTTTTCTCAATAGCTTTCAGTTTACTGCTTTCTGAAATATACCGCTGTTGTTCCTGCTTAGTCTTGGAATCAAACATATCTACCATCAGATCATACCCGGTATCAACTAAAATATCTTTTTTAGTTTCCGCATCCTTCAAAGATTCAAGAACAGTATTTACTTGCACTGTTTGTTTTTGCTTTTCAGGATCATTTTGCTGATCTTGAGCAAATAAATTAAAACAAAACAAATTAACAAATAAAAAAATAAAAGCAGTTTTAATTTTTTTATAACACATATCCGCCATATTAATTTATATCCATTAGTTTATTGATTGTAAGTACTAACTCCTCTGAATCAAAAGGCTTCTCAATATAATAATTCGCACCGATAACTTTCCCAATAATCCTATCCACATCCATAGTTTTAGCCGTTAACATAATAATTGGCAAATTTTCAAATTCTATATCTTTTCTTAAAATCCTGCAAACTTCTTCACCAGGCATATCAGGTAACCCTAAATCTAAAATTACTAAATCTGGTTTATTCTCTTTTATCTTTTCTAAACCTTTTTTTCCACATTCACATATTTCACCAAGAAATCCTGCTTTTTGTAATCTTGCTAAAACAAATTTTGCAATATCTGGTTCATCTTCAATAATAATTATTTTTCTCATGACTTTTTTGCTTTCTTCTCTTCATAAAGTCGTTTATCTGCTAAATTAAAAAGGTCCTGCCAATTATTTAAATTTTCTGAATATTCAGCTATCCCAACACTAATAGAAAACTTTAAATCTGTTTTAGTCTCTTCAAAATAAAATGTTTTTTGATTAATAAATTCAGATATTTTTTCTAAAGCTTTTTGCGCTTGTAAAGAATTAGTTTCAGGCATAATAATTACAAACTCATCTCCTCCATAACGCATAAAAATATCTGCTCTTCTTAACATCTGACTAGCAACCTGACAAAATTGTTTGAGAATAAAATCCCCAGCTCGATGACCATAAGTATCATTTATTTTTTTAAATCCATCTAAATCTATAACAACCAACGAAAAAATAGAGTTATATCTTTTAGCTATATCAAAGAAAACATTGATTTCTTTATTAAAAAAAGCAACATTATAAATTCCTAATAAACCATCCTTCATTGCTGCATCAATATAATATTCATGCCGACGAATTACTCCTTCAATCCTTGCTAAAAGTTCTTCATATTCAAATGGCTTAGTCACATAATCCTCAACCCCTAGATGTAATCCTTGAACTTTATCGACTACTGAATTCTTAACACTCAAAAAAATTACTGGTACATGCGCAAGATCTAAAGATTGATTAAGAGTATCTTTAATTTGAAACCCATTCTGCCCTGGCAACATAATATCTAAAATAACTAAATCCGGATCAACTGCTCTAATTTTATCCGCAATATTTTCTCCGCTATTAGAAACAAAAACCTCAAAACCAGAAAAAACTAAACGTTTTTGCAAAAGATGCAACAAATCATCTTCATCATCAATTACAAATATTCTACGTTTTCTATCTGTTAAAATATCACTCATTTTTTGTTTTTTGATGGATTAAATCCAAAAGCTCGTCAAAATTATAAGGTTTAGCTACAAAAAGCTCATGCCCTAACTTATGCCCCAAAACAGATTCATCTTTTTTAGTGAAAAGACAAGTTAAAAAAATCACCGGAATATTTGCGGTTATTGGCGTATTTTTTAAAGCTGCAGCAACATCGCCACCTTCCATACCAGGCATCATTACATCAAGAATAATTAAATCAGGAATACTACTACGTGCAATATTTATTGCATCTGGTCCATTTTTAGCTTTCAAAACTTCAAACCCGAAAACATTCAAACGTTTCTCCAGAACAGCCAAAACATCTTCTTCATCATCAACAATTAAAACTTTTTTACTCATAAAACCTCCTCCTATTCATCACAATCTAACCTGTTTTCGTCTATCAGCTAATGGCAACATAAAATAAAAAGTACTTCCTTTTCCAACTTCAGACTTAACCCACATTTTACCGCCATGCAATCTTATAATTTCTTTGGAAATTGCCAATCCCAAACCTGTACTTCCGGTTTTACGATAAGCTTCTGGAGCAACTTGAATAAACGTCTTAAAAAGCTTATCAATATCCTGTGAAGAAATTCCTATTCCAGTATCAGTTACAGCTACTTGAACAGCATTATCAACTTCTTTTGTAACTGAAATATTTATTCCACCTTTTTCTGTAAATTTTATGGCATTATTAACCAAATTAGTTAAAACCTGAATAATCTTATCTTTATCCAAACTAACCAATTTAATATCTTCGCCACAAGACACATTAAGATCTAACCCTTTATTTTTTGTTAAAGGCATCATCGTAGACTTAACTTCATTAATTAATTCAAACATATCTTCATCTTTTAAATTTAATTCTTTTTTTCCAGCTTGAAGCTTTTGCAAATCTAAAACATCATTTATTAATCTTGCTAATCTATCTACGTTGCGTTTAGCCGTATCAAGAAAATCTTTTTGCTCTTCATTAACGCTACCAGCAGACCCATCTAAAACAATCCCAATACCTTCCTTAATTGCAGTTAAAGGCGTACGCAATTCATGAGAAACAGTACTAATAAAATCATTTTTCATTTGCTCTATTCTTTTTCTTTCTGTTATATCTTCTGCAACTTTTAAATAATGATTAATGTTACCTTCTTCATCTTTTAATGCAGAAATAGAAGCAAATTCCCAATATAACTCACCATTTTTTTTCTTATTATGAAATTCTCCGCGCCATTCTCTACCCGCTTTAATAGTTTCCCACAAATTTTTATACTCTGTTGACTTTGCTTCTCCGGATTTCAAAACAGAAGTATTTTTTCCAATAATCTCTTTTTCACTAAAGCCTGTAACCTGAACAAATTTAGGATTAACATATTGAATTAACCCATTAACATCAGTAAGTACTACAGTACTGGGACTTTGTTCTACAGCATAAGCTAACGTTTTTATTTTATCTTCAAAAAGTTTTTTATCTGTAAAATCTCGTATAGATTCAATAGCTCCAATTAATTCTCTATTAGAATTAAATAATCCTGAAGCTGTTCCTGCTAAATAAGCACCTTTTCCATTATTTAATTTTTTAACAAAAATTTCGCCATAAACACTAGCATCTTTTTTCAAAACTCCTTTATATTTTTCTTTTACTTCTACTTCAGTTTTAAAAATCATATCTACTAATATGGGACGAGCATAACCGTAAAAAGGAACAGAATAAGCATAATCACCTTTACCGATCATATTTTCTTTAGGAATACCTGTCATCTTTTCAATAGCATTATTCCAAAAAATAACTTTCCCAAATTTATCTACTACAAAAGTTGCATCAGGTAAAAACTCTAAAATATCCCAAACTTGCCGATACGCATTTTGAAGCTGTAACTCAGCCGTTTTACGTTCAGTCACATCTCTAACAAAAACAAAAATACAGTCTTCTTCTTGATACTGTAAAGCAGTCCCCGCCAATTCAACATCAATTAACTCCCCATTTTTTTTAGAATACTTTAAATCTTTAACAAAAAATACTCTTTTCTCTAAAACTTCTTTAATTACTTTTTCAATCCAACCTATATCCGACTTACTTAAATCATCCACAAGAAAATTATTTATTTCATCTTTCTGATACCCCAATAAATTTGATAAAAAAGGATTAATATTCAGTATTCTTCTAGAATTAATATCAAAAATAAAAACTCCTTCTGGCGCAGTTTCAAACATATTTTTTAATTGTTTTTCAGAAACAAGCACTTTATCCGAAGCTCTCTGATTAAGCTCTAAAATAATAAAAAAATTAAAAAACAAAAGAAAAAAACTAGCAGTAATAATAATTCCTAAAACCCTTTTAGAATAAATATCTTTATAAAAGTTGGTTGCGTCAACATTTAAACCTAAAATTGCGAATACTTTTCCAGTCTCTAAATTTCTCACTGGCGCATAAGCTTTTAACCAAACCCCATAATTATCTTTAAACGGGCCTTCAGAAAAAGAAACTCCTAAACGTAAAGTATCAAACAATTTTAAATGACTATTTTTAAACAAAGTGCCCGAAGAAATTCTTTCAATATCTTCTTGTGCTTTACTACTTACAAAATAAATTAGGTTGTTTTGATCATTTAAACCAAGTAAATAAACTTTTTTTATACTTTCATCACTTTCATCTATTGCATCCATTTGCTCTGCAAGCCGCAAATAATCTGCAGAATTAAAATCTGCAATAGTCCCAGTCAAAGTACTTATTCTACGAAAATTAATTACAGCAGCAGTTATTCTAGTTTTATCCACTAAATCTCTATGAACTTGTTTACTATAAATTTCTCCTTGTAATTCAGTTAAAATCCACCCACAAAGTAAGATTGATACAAAAATTAAAAAATTTACAATATTCTTTCGGTAAACAATTCTCTTATCATGCCAATATTTTATAGCTTCAGCAGAACTCCAATAAAACCAAAACAATAAAGAAAGAATTAATGCTAAAAAAGATCTAATAACCACAATTGGAATACCACTCCATGAAAAAAAACTATCAGCATTAACTATACTAGCCCAAAATAATGTACTTTTAGATACAAAAACTTGTGTTAAAGCATAGAAAAACATTGCAATACTAGAAGATAAAAAATATAGTTCATATTTTTTTTCAAAACTGTTAGAAAGCAATACAAATACATAAGAACATAAAGCTGAACCTATTATTCCACCTAAAAATCTCGCATAAAAATTAGTCCCCTCAACCCCATTTGTAAAAAATCCAAATAATAAAAAAACAATATATGGGACGAACCAAAACAAATCGTTAATTTTTTTACCTTTTAGCTTACTAAAACTACAAAAAACAAACTTCAATAAAAACGCAAAAGAAACCACTAAAAAAATTAGTCTTATATTTCTAAAATAAAATGAATTATGGATAAATAAACTAACTAAATCCAACCATTCATTTAACCCATGAATTAAACCAAATAACCCCAACCAAAACCAACACAGCTTATTTTTCTGTAACTTATTCAATACAAAACAAACACCCGCAAGAATAATAAAACTTAATCCATATATGAAATAAAAATAATCCAACTGTTGAGTAAAAAAATTACTCATTTCTACCCTCTTCTTTTAAGTAACATTTTTATTCTTGCTAAAACTTTTTCAAAATCAAACGGTTTAGTAATATAATCATCTGCACCTATTTCTAAACCTCTTATTTCACTATCCTTATCAGATTTAGCTGTAAGCATAATAACTGGAATTCCTGCTGTATCTAACTTCGAACGTAAAACACCTAAAGTTTCAAATCCATCCATAACTGGCATCATTACATCTAAAATAATTAAATCCGGTTTTTCTTTCTTAACGGCTTCAATAGCTTCTTTACCATTTCCTGCCTTAAAAGTTTTAAAACCTTGATTCATTAACCTTTTTTCCAAAATTTTAACAATATCTATCTCATCATCCACGATTAAAATTCGTGGTTTTCCGTCTTTCTCATCTTGAATAATCTGCGCCTCTACAACGATATCCATAACTTCAGCTACACGATTAACTTCTTCCAAGGTAGTTATACCTTTTTTGACTTTTTTTATTCCAGATTCAGCTAAAAATTCAAGACCAAAACCAACAGCCTCTTTTAAAATAACTTCTTCTGAAGATTTACTCGCAATTAAATTTTTTATTTTTTCATTAACTTTTAACAATTCAAAAATAGCTGTTCTACCAAAATAACCTGTAAAATCACACTTTTGACAACCTGCTCCGTTATAAAATTGAGAAATTTCATATTTATCTAAATAAACTTTAAATTTTTGCTTCAATTTTTCATCAGCAATAATCTCCTGCTTACAATTAGGACAAATTACTTTCACTAATCTCTGCGTCAAAACTAAATTTAAAGAAGATGCTATTAAATACGGTTCAAGCCCAATATCCAATAATCTTGCAATTGTCGCTATAGCACTATTAGTATGCAAAGTAGATAAAACTAAATGGCCAGTTAATGAACCTCGAAAAGCAATTTCTGCAGTTTCTGCATCTCTAATCTCTCCAACTAAAATAACATTTGGATCCTGCCGCAAAATACTACGCAACCCATTAGCAAAAGTCATATCTTTGGTTGGATTAACCTGTATCTGATTCACTCCATCCATTAAATATTCAACTGGATCTTCTATCGTAATAATATTTTTTTTACCATGTTTTACATAATTTAATGCTGCATATAAAGTCGAGGTTTTTCCTGAACCAGTAGGACCTGTAACTAAAACAATACCCTGCGGAGCAACTAATGCTTCCTTAAAAAACTCAGAATCTTCTTCCATTCCTATTTGATCTAAAGTAACCTTAGCCTGACTAGGATCTAAAATTCTTAAAACAATTTTTTCACCATGATATGTTGGAATAGTAGAAATTCTTAAATCAATCTTTCTATCATTATAAATAAATGTTGTTCTACCATCCTGCGGCTTACGTGTTTCTGCTATATCTAATTCACCTAAAATCTTTATTCTTGCAATCAACCCAGCTTGTAATTGTTTATCCGCTTTAAAAATATTTTTAAGATCGCCATCTATTCTATACCTGACATCTAGAGTTTCTTCTTGCGGTTCAATATGTACATCACTAGCACGAGATTTTATTGCATCAGCTAAAATTAAATTCACTAACCTAATAACAGGAGATACATCTTTTGCAAAATCAGGTCCAATAGTTTCTAAATCCCGAGTATGAAGTATTTGTATCTTCGAATTATCAGAAATATTTTTCAATAAATCATACAAATTATCACTTAACTGATAATATTTTTCTATAGCTTCATTTATCATAGATTTCTTAGCCAAAACTGCTTGAACATTCATTCCAGCAATCACCTTTAAATCATCTAGAACAACAATATCTTTGGGATCAGAAGTAGCAAATATCAACACATCATCAACTATTTTCACTGGAAAAATCCCCATTCTTTTAGCAAAATCATATGGAATCAATTTAATAGCTGCTGGATCAATACTATCTGCTGTTAAATTAACAGACTGCATCTGGTAAACTTCCTGCGCAACTTTCATCAAATCATCTTCTTTAATAAATTCCATTTCAACTAATAAATCAAGAATCGGTCTTTTTGCACCTAACTGCTTATCTTGGGCATCCTTTAATTGTTCGGAAGTTATTAAATTTTTAACAATTAAAGAATTTATTAAATTAGCCATAATTAGCTTTTTCCTTGTTTTAGCAATACGTCACTTAAAGTTTTTAACAAAACTTCAACTTCATAAGGTTTCTCTAAATATGCATCTACCCCTTCTTCTAATACTTTGGCTTTATACTGATCATCTCGAATACCAGTTAAAACAACTACAGGTAAATAAGCTAGCCTGGGAGACATTTTTATATTTTTTATAACCGATAAACCTCCACCTGCCGGGAGCATAAGATCCAATATAATTAAATCCGGTTTTTCCTTATGTGCATACTCCACAGCCTGGTAAGCATCAATAGCAACTACAACTTCATAGCCAGCTTCTTGAAGCCTCTTTCTTAAAACTTTACTAACATCCATTTCATCTTCAACAACTAAAATTTTACTCATCAAAATCTCCTTACTTAACTTAAAATTTTATTTTTTCCCCATTAATAATATTTGGAAGTTTCTCCACATCTATACGCATCCCACCATCATGCTCAATCTTTATAGTATAAAGCAGCCCTGGCAAAAACTTTACACCAGGTGCTTCAATCTGTGCATTCTTAATACCCATATTTTTCGCTTGATTAGGATCTAATGCATAACTCCATAATTTTTCCCAAAGCATCTCTTCAAAAATATTTTTGCTGTTTGAAATTTTATACCCCAAAGGGACTTCATTTATTTTATTAATATCAAAAGTTTCTAACTGATTATTTTGGATAGAAAATGCTTTTAAAAAAACAAAAACACTTTTACCTTTCAATGGATGATTACTAATTACAAATGAGTCTGAAAATCTAACAACTAAAGATTGAAATTGTATTACATTGCCTGTAAAAGTGAAATATTTTGGTTGAAGAGGTTTCTGATTTAAATCAAATTCTAAAAACTTGATTGTTGTGAAAGTTTTACCGGAAGATTGCTTAACATCTGTAACTAAAACTTGAGCGATTCGAGAATCAGCACTAAGTCTTTGTATAACTTTTTTTAAAGTGTCCTGCTGCTTATAAAACAAAAATATTAAAGAGGTAACAACGAAAATTAATATACCTAAAACGATAATCTTGACCCAAGATTTTCTTAGGCTCATATTATTTTTATATTTATATTATTAATAAAATATCAATTTTATTTAGTATAGAATAAACATTTAAAACAAGCAAGAAATAAATACTTTTTTTGTCGCAGAAAGCGACACACCCGCCTTACCATTTAGGCGGGGTGTAAAGCTCAGAGGAGCACACCAAACCATCCATTTGGTTTGGTGTGTCGCTTTGGTTTCACACCCCACGTAATCGGAAACGTGGGTGTTGACTCTCTAGTCAAAAAAAAAGCCCGATAGTAATTAAACTATCGGGCTTTAATACGTCTAAAAATTATATTTTTGTTACGTTTTTAGCTTGTTCGCCTTTTGGTCCATTTTCAACATCAAATTCTACTGCATCACCTTCTTTTAATGTTTTATAACCATCACCTTGAATAACACTAAAATGTACAAATACATCACTTCCTGTTTCAGGAGTAATAAAACCATAACCTTTTTGATTCGAAAACCATTTTACTTTACCTTTTGCCATGCTTACTGCCATCCTTTCATATATTTTACGAGTAACTAAGGATATAACAAAAAAACCGCAGGTGGTTGCTTTGTTTCGCCTTGCGGTCTCAACTTGCACTCCTTATTTACTTCCGGGATAATATACAACAATTTTTTCTTTTTGTCAAAAAAAATTTTCTAGAATCCCTCACTACCCAAGTGAATCATTTATATACTTATCGATAATAGCTCTATCTTCTTCGTAAATTTTGATAAACGCAACGCTGACAAAATAATCATCCGAAAAACTATCTTTTTGTGATCGACAAACTTCTGCTTGAATTTTTAAAAGCACATATGTATGTAAAGCTAATCGCGGCACTTCAATACTTAAATCTAAAATAACACCTTTAGGAAGATCAAAAGGCATTACTAAACATCCTCCCCCAACACTAATATCCCGAGTATGAAGTTGGCCCTTTAAAGGAATTTTACTTGAAAGAATTATTCCTTCAGACAAATTAATCGAATAATTAACAGTTAAATAAGTTTTTAATCTAGGGAATTGCCTATTCTCATATTTCTTGACCTGCGGAG
>CAYQXW010000054.1:0-10741 GCA_964421615.1 uncultured Planctomycetales bacterium | reverse complement strand
CATTAATAATACTTCCTGGAGCACCTTGCCTACTTACATAATAACCACTATTTACTCCAATAAGATTAGTATCATTAATATTATATTCTAATTTTGCATTTACGTTTTTAGAATTAAATTCTGAATTATCTCGATACCCTTGCGAATCCTGTAACCCAGTACTTATCAAATAACCAAAATTCCCAACTCTTCCACCATGAGAAACTCTCTCATCATAAGAACGGAATGTCCCGAAGCTCGAAAACAACTCTGTAGAAAACTTATCCTTAGGAATTTTTTTAGTAATAATATTAACAGTTCCACCCATAGCACTAGAACCATAAAGACTGGAACCTGGGCCATGCATAACTTCTATACGTGAAATATTATCTAAAGGAATTGATGCCAACTCTACTTGTCCATCACGTGGACTATTAATTGGACGGCCATCAATCATTACTAAAACTTGAGATGCAGTTGAACCACGCATTCTTACTGTTTTAGCTCCACCAATCCCACCATAATCTATAATATTAGATGAAGTTAATTCTCCTAAAATCCCAGCAACATCTTTGGCCTGACTCAATTCGATGTCTTGAGCTGTTATAATATCAATATTACGAGATACTGAATTAATATTTTCATCAGTACGAGAAGCTGTAACCACAATTTTATTTAAATCCACACCTTCATCAGCCCAAACATTAATATAAAAAAACAAAAATATCAACAACCAAATTATTTTTTTCATTTGTAAAAATCCTTTCTCTTTTCGCGAGAGTACTCTCCTATTTTAAATGGTCGACCGGACTAGCTTTTAAAGCTTTACCGTTGCGCGACAGTGTCTGGAATCAACCCACTTTTGGGTAACCAAAACTTCCTCCATTCAAAAAGTGCATATCTCTTTATTTTAATTAAAACGTTTTATATCCAAAAACCAATACTTCCAAAAACCTTCTTTTAAAATCGGTTCTGCTTCCACAATCTTAATACTATTTTTAAATATCGGTCCATCGATAACTAAAGTATGGAACTCTCCATTTTCACCGCATGGGCAAATATTTTTCTGCTTCATTTCTGCGATAAACTTTTTATCCACCTCCCTTCCAACAATACTTTTATCAAATTTATCAGCTTGAGCACTGACAACAATCGTTTTAAAACCCAAATCTATAAATTCATTCAAAAGATCACTTGTATCTTTATTCCATAATGGTTCTACTGCTTTTATTCCAATTTCTGCACAAACTCGATCCACCCAATTTTTATGTTCATCCAAATAAATATCTCCAAAAATCATTGAATCAATATTATTTATATTAGAAACAGCAGATTTAAATTCTTTCTCATATTCTTGCATATCAGCAGTTACTTCGTGTTGAATCAATGGAATACCAATTAACTGAGCCTGTAATTCTATCAACGCAGCTTCTACTCCATGAAAACAGCAACGTTTATATTCTCTAGAAATAAAATTCACTAAATATTTTATTTCATACCCAATCTGCATAGCTTTATAACAAGCTAAACAACTATCTTTTCCACCACTCCAAGATGATATCGCTGAAATATTTTTCATGTTAGCAAGACACCCATAACAAAAAGTATAATAACCTCACTAATTTCAATTAACGCTCCTAAAATATCACCGGTAATCCCGCCTATTTTCCGTTTAGCATTATTGCAAATCAAATAACTTAATCCTGCAACTACAAACAAAATACTTATTCCATTCCACCCCCAGATAACAAAAGCAAAAGCTATTGCACTTAAAGTGGAAGAAAAAAATATTTTTGAATTTATTCCATCAATAAAAATTTTGGCTTTACCATCTGATCTAGCATAATTAAATAAATACATCGCTAAAACTGCAGTCCACCGGCTAATAATACACAACAACAATAATCCTATAATTTTATAAACACTACCTAAAGAATTCAATAAAACAACTTTTAGAAGAATTATACAAATCAAACTCAAAACACCCATAACACCAATATGCGGATCACGCATAATTCGTAAAATATCCTCTTTCGACCGAGCACTCCAAAACCCATCTAATGTATCTGATAATCCATCTAAATGCATTCCACCGGTTATTACAACCAAAGCAACAACTAAAATTACATTTAAAGCTAACTGAGAGAAATGTAAATATTCCAATAACACATTTAATCCGCACAACAATAAACCGATAACTAATCCCACAAAAGGAAAAAACATTAAAGAACTTGCAATTTCTTTTTGCTTAACATGTTTTAACTTTATAGGAAAAATAGTTAAAAATTGAAACGCTAATAATAAACTTGTCATATTTTTAATTGTTTTTATTCGACACTTTCGCACTATCAAATGTCGCCATCTGGGTTAAAATTTTTATCGCAGCATCTACTAAACCAATTGCCAACGCTCCACCAGTTCCTTCTCCTAAACGTAAATTTAAGTCTAATAATGGCTTTAACCCAATATAAGATAAAGTAACACCATGACCGCTTTCCACTGAATTATGTGCCACAATCATATAATCTTTTACTTTAGGCTCAATTTTATAAGCTAACAATGCTGCCGCCCCTGAAATAAATCCATCAACAACTACAGGAACTTTTTTAGAAGCACTTGCCAATATTAATCCGCAAAGCGCACCTATTTCAAACCCTCCAACTTTCGCTAAAACATCAATTGGATCTTTAACATCAGGTTTATTAATTTCTAAAGCTTTACGAATAATTTTTATTTTGTTTTGCAATCCTAAATCATCTAATCCTGCACCACGGCCTGTAATTTTCTCCAAAGACTCTTGAGTAAAACAATGTACAATTGCACTGGAAGCTGTAGTATTACCTATCCCCATCTCACCTGTTCCAACAATATCTATACCTTTTTTATACTCTTCTAAAAAAATTTCAACACCAGCTTGAATTGATTTAATAGCTTCATCTTTAGTCATAGCTGGTCCAATGGCAATATTTTTCGTACCGTAATTAGTTTTCTTACTATCAAACTAGAATCTCTTTTTAAATCTGAAGCTACACCAACATCCGCAACAACAACCCGCGCTCCCACATGATTTGCTAAAACATTAATTGCTGCTCCACCAGCTAAAAAATTATAAACCATCTGAGCTGTAACTTCTTTTGGATAAGGACTAACTCCTTCTTGAGTTACTCCATGGTCTGCAGCAAAAGTAAAAATTACCTTATTTTGTAATGAAGGCTTTTCTTGACCAGTAATAGCACAAATTTGTTTAGCCAAATCTTCCAGCCTCCCCAAACTACCTAAAGGTTTTGTAAGATTATCCAAATTACTTTGTGTTTTTTTTATCATTGCCTCATCTAAACAAACAATACTTTTTTTTATTTGATCAATATCCACTTAATTATCTCCCTTTATCTTCATCGGTATTCCTGAAACTGTAAAAAAAACTTCATTGGATTTTTTTGCCACTAATTGATTAACTTTTCCGGCAATATCCCGAAAATCTCTCGCTAATTTATTATCTGGAACGATTCCTAATCCCACCTCATTAGAAACAATAATTGCTTTTAAGTTTTTAGCTTTCAAAACAGTTATCATCTGGCCAACCTGTTCCAAAATTTCTCCCAAAGTTTTCTTTTTCATCATCAAGTTGGAAACCAAAAGCGTTAAACAATCAATAATAACACAATCATATTTACTTTTCATTTCAAGAAAAAGTTTATCCAAATTTACAGGCTCTTCAAACGTATCCCAATTCTTCGGTCGAGATTCTTTATGTAATTTAATTCTATACTGCATTTCTTTGTCTAAAGGCTGGCAAGTTGCAACAAAAGCAACACGTTTATATTTTTTGGCAATTTCTAATGCCAAAGTACTTTTACCACTTCGCGCTCCACCCACTATAAAAGTTAATTTATTCATATTATTTCAAATGCTGTGTACAATTAAATAATTTCACTTCTGGTTTCAACTTTTTATACTCCACAACGCTCACACTTACAGAACCAGGGATATGATGCCAGAAATCTTTATTTTTGAAAATAGAAGTAATATACATACTAATCGTTCCACCATGGCAAACTACAGCCAAAGTTTTTCCTTTATTTTCCGTCACAATTTTTTTAATAGCTCGATTTATTCTTTTTTTAAAATGCTGCATACTCTCTGCTTTAGGAATTTTATGGTAGTAAGGGTCTTTTACCCATTTAGAGTAAAGTTCTCCATACTTTTGCATAATTTCGTCATAACTCATCCCTTCAAGAACACCAAAATTAATCTCTTTTAAATCTTTTTCCCTATAAATCCGTTTTCCTTCAAAAACAATTTTTGCTGTCTGGATTGCACGCCGCAAATCACTGCAGTAAATCTTATCAAATTTTTCATTTTTTAAACGATTATGCAATCTTTTTGCCTGTTCTTTACCTTCCTCACTCAACTCCACATCTAAAAATCCGCAATAACGTTTTTCTTTATTCGAAGTTGTCACCCCATGCCTAATTAATACGACTTTAGTAATCATTATTTTTCTCCAGGAACCAAAATAACATTCGGCCTCTTTGTTACAGGATTTTCATTAACTAAAACAACTGTCTTATAGACTGCTTCTATATTTTGATAAGTTAAAACTTTTTGAGGAGAACCTTCTTCAAAAATTTTCCCATTATCAATCAATGCAATGCGATTACAATATGCACTAGCTAAATTCAAATCATGCAAAACCATAACAATAGTAAGTTTATTTTTTTTATTTAATCTTTTAAGCAAATCTAAAATTTGTATCTGGTGACCAATATCTAAATGCGAAGTTGGTTCATCTAAAAATAAAAGCTCCGGTTCTTGAGCTAACGCACGTGCAAGCAAAACCCTTTGCCGCTCACCAGCACTAAGTTCATCAATCATCTTATCTTTTAAATTTAAAGTATCTGTTAAAGCTAAAGCATCTTCTACGATCTTAAAATCTTTTTTAGTTTCAAACTGTAACCTTTTTTGATGCGGTATCCTACCCATCAAAACAATTTCTTGAACAGAAAATGAAAAATCATTACTGATATTTTGCGAAACAAACGCAACTTTACGGCAAAATTCTTTAATATCAAATTTAAAAATGTTTAAACCACTAAAATTAATTTCACCTTTAGAGGGAGAAATTATACGGCTAGCTAACCTTAAAAGAGTAGTTTTACCTGAACCATTAGGGCCAATAAGCCCAAAGAAATCTCCACTATCAACTTTAAAAGTTATATCTTTTAAAATAGAATTATTATAATATCCCCCACTAACATTTTTAAATTCTAATATACCCATCTTTAATTATTCTTCTTTTCTCTTTTTAATAAAATAATAAATACTGGCGCACCAATTACCGCAGTAACAACTCCAATAGGAATTTCAATCGGCGCAAATAAAGTCCTAGATAAAATATCGCATAAAACCATAAAAACTGCTGAAGCTAAACAAGCTACAGGAATTAAAATTTTATGATTTGATCCTACAATCATACGTACTATATGCGGAATAATTAAACCAACAAAACCAATAATCCCACAAACACTAGTTAAACTTGCTGCTATCAAAGTAGTAACAAAAATAATAATATTTTTTACTTTTTGACTATCAATACCTAAATGCATTGCTTCTTCCTCCCCCATACTTATTGCATTTAAATCCTGAGAAAAAATATAAATAGCAAGAATCCCTAAAATAACCGGAACAGCAATAAAAGGCAATAACCTATAATCATACACCTGCAAACTACCCCATAACCACCAAGTTACTTCATGGACAGCTCGATCAACATAAATAGAAACAAAAAAAACAATTAAAGCCGACAAAGCTACAGAAATAATAACTCCGGATAAAATTAAAGATTTATCTGTAATCCGGTTACCCTGCCGAGCTAAATTATAAACTAAAATTATACTAAGTACAGCTCCTACAAAAGCCATAATCGGCATAAAAAATCTAGAAACACCTAAAATAACTCCAATAACTGCAGCTAAACATGCGCCACTAGACGTTCCCAAAAGATAAGGTTCGGCTAAAGGATTTCTCAAAATCGCCTGCAATGCAATCCCTGAAACTGATAATCCACCGCCGACTAAAATAGCCGTCAGAATTCTCACTAATCGCATTTCTAAAATAGTTTGATTATCTTTCAAAAAAATTTCAGAAAAATTTATATGAACAGCTCCTAACATCAACCCAGCAAAAACTGCTAGAATAAGCAAAACAAATATAATTGCCAGAATTTTAAATAATTTCATTTTTTAATACCCATCCATCTACTCATATAATCTCTTATAAATTTCTTTTAACCCATCAACAATCCGCGGCCCTGGACGTAATAGTAAATCTGGATTTATATCATTAAAAACTTTTTTATTCTTTACTGCACTAATATTTTTCCAACCTAACCGAGTTTCTACTATTTTTAAAGGTGATTGTTTATCCATATAAGCCATCAAAACAACATCTGGATTCAATTCCACTACTTTTTCCGAACTAAAATTACAATATGGCCGGATCACTTCATGAGCAACATTCACTCCACCTGCCAAAGTTAATAATTCATCAATAAATGAACCTTTACCTGCTGTCATTAACGGCTCATGCCATATCTCAATAAAAACTCTTTTTCTTTGATTCAAGCCTAATAGCTTTACTTTTAAACTTATTTCATCAATTTCTTTTTTCATAGTATCCACTAATTTCTGAGCCTTATCTAATCTATTAGTAATTTTGCCAATATCCAAAATAGTTAAAAATAACTCATCAAAATTAGCTGGATCAGCAACATAAATATTTAAATTCAATTTTTTTATATTTTGAATTGCAGCCGCCTGTTCTAATCCTGTACAAAAGATATAATCCGGTTTTAAAGAAAATATTTTTTCAATATTGGGAGAACTGAAATCTCCAATTTTTGGTTTAATTTTAAATTTATCCGGATAATTACAATGCGTACTTACGCCCACAATTTCATCATCTAACCCTAAAGCAAAAAGAATTTCAGTAGTAGAAGGCGCTAAAGAAATATAACGCGAAGCAGCAAAACAGGAATTTGCAAAACTAAAAACTAAAATTAAGCTAACCAAAAAATTTTTCATATTTAAAATAAAAAAAACCCACCAAGAAATTTGGCGGGTTGCATCCCACTTTTACTTGGCCCTGTCCACGAGGCATAAATTTAAAAAAAAGTATAGAAACAGATATTCTGGCTCAAGGATCATCCTACTTACTGCGTCTTCCCATTTTCAATTTCTTAAAAATAGTGACTTACTTAGCAGCGTTCGTACCCTCTTACAGCGGCGGGACCGCATCCGGATTTAACGGATTTCCCTTTTTCTATACATCAAAGTTGTAGTTTTAATTTACCATTTTTCCTAAATTTGTCAATAAAATTATACCAGTTTAAAGAAAAAACATGTTAATTATTATATTTTCTTACAAATTCTTTCAGTTTTACTTCTAATTTTGACAAAAGTTCACAACAAACACGCTCTTTTTTATACTTCTTTACTATAAATTTTAAGAACTCCGGTGATTTTCTATTTAAAAAATCAGGATAATTTGCTGCCCTTCGCTTAAACTGGCCTTCCCATTCTACCCAACTTTCTAAAACTTGCGATATTTTTATACCAGCTTTATCTCTTAACGCATACAAAGTCTCTTGAAAAATTTGGCTATCATAAAGCCGCTCCATTGCAAACCTTAATTTATCAATTTTAACAATATCTTTATGGCTCATCACAGAACTTTTCAAAGCATAATATGGAGCAGAATTATCAAAACAAATACCATAATCCTTAGCTTTATCCCGCAGACAAGTCCCAAACAATAAAGCAAATCTAAAAACGACCACCTTAATAGGATACAATGAATAAAGCCAATCTAATGAATCCTTAAAATCTTGATAACTCTGATACGGCAAACAATCAATAAGCTGGATCTCATAAAAAAGTCCAGATTTATTTAAAAGTTCAATCCCCAATTTAAATTTTTCTTTATTGAAAGACCGGTTAATCGCTTTAAGCGTTTTAGGATTAGTACTTTGAATACCAATTTCAATATTAAAAGCATTGGCTTGACGCAATAACTTAGCCATCTCTTCATCCACTAACTCTGCTTTTAACTCCACATGTAAACTTGAATTTTTATTATGTTTAATAAACAATTTAAGAATTTTTTTAGCTCGCTGCGGATTAGAATTAAAAGTAGCATCCATCAAATAAACTTCTCGAGGTTTATGGCTTAGGATAAGCTTTAACTCTTTTTCTACACGAGCCAAAGGGAAATAACGTACACCTGGAAAACTTTTATGATAATAGCAGTAATAACAGCTAAAAGCACAGCCTCTGGTTGTTTCAATAGGAACATCTACAATACTTTTATCTTTTAAATTCACAATACCACTAAGATACGGGGAAGGAATTTCATCAAGATTGGCAATAACTTCTCGATCAACATTATGTACAACTTTATTATTTTTAAGAAAAGATATTCCTTTAACTGAATCTAAATCCGCATAAAAAATGTTTCTAACAACTTCAGAAAAAGTTACCTCTCCTTCACCTCGAACAACAACATCAATAAATTTATGTTTTTCTAAAATTTCCTGCGCTCGAGGACTAACTTCAGGTCCGCCTAAAACTATTTTCAACTCAGGCAAAACTTTTTTTATTTTAGAACAAACTTTCAAAATATTTTCGATATTCCAGATATAACAAGAAAAAGCTAACAATTCAGGATGTATAGATTCTATCTGTTCTACTATTTGCGGAATTTTTTCATATTCATTGAAAACGTGGATTTTGACTTGAGGATTAAAATCTCGTCTAATTTTATTCTGTAAAAGATAACTCTTAAGATAATATAGCGCTAACTGTAAATCCGTCCCACTTTCAACACAAATCGAAGATAATAAAATCTGCAATTACGCCACCTTTATCTTAAAGAACGATAATATCCTGAACCTAACCACCAATTATCATCAACTTTCATAACAAAACCAAACTTATCTTCTTTTTCTTGTCCATGTGCAGGATTTGGCCAAATATATTTCAACCACCCTTGTCCTTTTTTCGCTAATTTAATTAACTCTTTGATTACTTCTACTCCATTTGAATCCTTCATTTCAATAAGATTTTTACCTACTAATTCTGCTTGACCGCCATGAGAAATGACTGTTCCATTAAAATCATATGCATAAATATATAAATCTTCTTTAATAAAATCTCCGTTTTTATTCATAAACTCTTTTAAAGCTTGCTCTTTACCATTGACTTTCGCATATTCAACAGCTTTTTTGACAAAAGCAACAATATCTTCTCTTATTTTTAACTCCGCTAGCCCCATCCCATCAGTAGAAACTTCTTGAGTGAAACTTTTCGATGTAAAGCTTAAAAATGTGAATATCGCTAAAAAAAATAAAAATTTTTTCATTTTTACTCCTAATAAATTATTTGCTCTTTTCTATTTTCTTAATAACAGATTCTAGTTCTTTATTAAACTTATCTGGAATTTCTAACATCAGAAAATGCCCTACACCAGGAATAATTTGCGCATCATAGGATTTAAAATGCTTTTGATTTCCTTCAATATTTGTCGGCCAAAAATCTGCATTTAAAGACCATGCAGGCACTGTAAGTTTTTCTGCAGTTATAATGAAAGATCCACTCCCATACTGCTCCATAGCATTCAAAGCAATACTAGGATTAGCTTGCCCCATTTTAGATGCAACTTCATTCACTAAATCCGGATTAGTATCCTTAACAAACATAGACCGCACAAATTTATCTGCATTAGTTTTAAAATCTTCCCGCATCGGTTGCATCATCTCTCTTAACTGTACAGGAGTAAACCACTGATCTAAATCTTGGAAAGTATCCACTCCTATTATACCGATTACTTTACCTTTTAATTTTGCAGCAGCCTCAACAATTACCGCACCTCCCATAGAATGTCCGATAAGAATAACTTTAGAAATTTTTTCTGCATTTACTACACTGGAAACATCATCACCAAAAGATGCCATAGAATAAACCATTCTTCGACTATCAGATTTACCATGACCAGCAATATCTATAGTAATAACACGATATTTTTTTTCGAAATAAGGTACCTGTTTACGCCAAAAATAACTATCGCAACTCCAACCATGAATAAATACTAACGCTGTACTTCCCTGACCATAAATAGAATATGCTATTTTGGATTTATCTTTATAATCAGAAAATGTAAATTTATCTTCAGCTCTTGCTGCAATTGATAAAAACACAACAAATAAAAAACAAAAAAAACTTAAAACTAATTTTTTAACCATATAAATTTTCTCCTTTTACATTGCATTCGGCATAAACTTCTGCATCCTAGGAAACATATAAATTAAAGCAAACGTCGCAAAAACTATATAAACTATACCAATAGTAATAGCCCCAATAGCTATTTTTCTCCCGCCAAGCTGTTTATTAAGTTGAATTTTATTTAAAGCAACAAAACCAAAAATAATAGACACTAAAGCCTTTTCGATTCCAGCAACATGAATAAAAGATAGTATTGCAACTACTAATGCCATAACTGCATAATCACAAGCTTCTTTTTTTTGAATATTCATACTTTCCTCCAACCTAATTAATATAACTACTCGAAGCTATTTCTGCGAGGCAGGCTTTAATTCCCAAGAAACTAATTTATTCTCTTTATTAAACTTCATGTTAATTATTTCAGATTCAAACTAATCGTTAGGATGACGAACAATACAGTACTCTTTAATTTCCGGTTTTTTATC
>CAYQXW010000053.1:6840-10922 GCA_964421615.1 uncultured Planctomycetales bacterium | reverse complement strand
GTCGAAGAACTTCCTAATTTTGAAGATACATCCGCACCGCTGATATCACTGTCAATTGCACCTAACATTGTGCCTGAAGCTTCTGATCCTTTATCTGTCATCGCAGAGCCAACGTTAATAATCGAAACCGCACCCTGCACTCCAAACACTCCGCCGCCAAATGCTAAAACTGTTGAATCTACATATTTATTACCTTGTGCTTTAACTTCAATATTTCTTCCAGAATCGACTTCTGCACCTGCTCCAATCGAAGCAAAAACTGTATTTTTAATACTCGAAACATCGACTGATGCTCCCGCACCGATCGCACCAACAGAAACAACACCTGGGGTACTAATTAATCTGGACTGGTTATTGGCAAAAACCAAAACATCCTGGATATCGCTTGCCCAAGTTGGATCTAAATTAATTTTTACAGATTTACTTTCGGTCTCATTAATATAAGCACTGGTAATAGATTCGATATTAGCAACTAGTACCGCACCGCCTGCGCCCAAAAATCCAGCGTTAACATTAGTCGCTAAAGTTTTAATCTCTTCAAAAGTATCAGCATGCACTTCGGTAGTATGCGTTGCATTAGTTGTGGAATCTGTAATATGGCTTGAGGTATTACTAGTAATTTTAGCAATAACAACCGCTCCGCCTACACCAGCTAATCCTACCGCATCGCTATTTGAGAATAAATCATAATATGCGCTATCATAAGCTAAAACTTTTAAATCTGTTTTTGTATTTACCTGTGAACCTAAAATATACGCTTCATTAATATTGCCAAGATTCTCAATCGTCACCGCACCGGAAACACTTGCCAATGGAGAAAAACCACCGGCTGCCACAATTGAATCCACTTGTTCATAAGCATTGGCTTTAACTTCCACTAAACCTTCGGCAGTCAAAACAGCATTATTAAAAATAAAAGCTTTTGTCAAATTACTAATATTAGTAATATCTGCTGTCGCACCGATACCAATAGTTCCGGCAATAGCTAACCCGCCAGCTTTTATATCCACATAAGTTTTATTTACTGCTTCAACTTTAATTTCCGCATCAGATTTTAATTTAGAGTTTTCAACGTAACTTTGTGTATCATCATCAAACATGCTCGTGGAATTGGTTCCGGCAACTCCGAATGCGCCTAACGATAAAGTTCCCGTCCAGACTTCGACATTTTCATTGCTAACCGCATAAACTCCGATACCATTTATATTTTCTGATAACTCTAGAATACTAAAAGGCGTTTTACCTAACGCATAAATCGCATCATCAGTTGCATTAGAATTTTTAATATATGCATGCGTGGTATTAACAATATCATTTACTGCCACTGATCCACCCACACCCACAGCACCCGCAGCTAATGCACCAGCATAAATATCTGTGTTATTATTTGCGTAAGCAAAAACTAAAATACTATCATCAGCTTTAACTTTAGAATTCTCAATATAACTTTTGTTAATATTTCCTAATTTGTTAATCGCTACCGAACCAGCAATACCCGCAACTCCACCGAATGAACCACCAGCGGCAATCGTTTCAATAATCGCAGCAGAAGTAGATTTAATAATTACATTATCAGACGATGAAACTAAATTTGCGTTCAAAGCATAAGCGGAAATATTATTAGCAATTTCGTTAATCGCAACCGATCCGCCGATAGCTGCCGAACCTGAACCACCGATCTGGCCACATAAAGATTTAATAGTCGAAGAATCTTTCGCCGAAATTATTACATCTTTTTTAGCTTCAACTTTTTTATCGTAAGTCGCTAAAGTATTTTTAACATACGCATAAATATTATTTTTAATCTTGTTTAACGAAACGGCTCCGGTAATGGTAAGTGTTCCTGAACCGGCAACCCCTGCAGATAAAGTTTTAATCGTAGCTTCGGATAAAGCTAAAACTGAAACTGAATCTAATAAAGAATTAACCACTGAATCAGAAATAAACGACCAGATAGTGCTATCGATTTTATTCGTCGCTACTGCTGCGCCGATTGCCGCAGTTCCTGCACCCTGCACTGAACCAGCTAAAGAATTAATTGTGGAAGTATCAGAAGCTTTAATAATAACTTGTTTCTGTTTGGATTTTAAATCTGATGAATTCACCGCCCAAGCACCAACAGTATTTTTAATTTCATTAAGTGAAACCGAACCACCGATAGTAAAAGTGCCAGCACCCGTTCCGCAAACAGAAATAGAATTTATAGTCGCATTAGAATTCGCGGTTAATTCCAAATTCTGAGCATCCGCAACAACTACAGAATTAGAAACACCTGCATCTAAAATATTATCAATATCGTTAATCGCAACCGCAGCTCCAACTGAAGCTGTCCCTGCACCAGCTACTGCTCCAGATAAAGCGTCAATAATTGCAGTATCAGTAGCTGTTAAAGAAAACTTATTGTTCGCTGTAATATCAGAATTCCCGTAAACATTCGCTAAAATAGAATCACTGATTTCATTTAAACAAACCGATCCGGCGATCGCCACTGTCTGCGCACCAGAACCACCCACAGCAATTGTTTTAATTCTTGGCTGCGACACTGCCTGAATATCTACATTACCAGTTGTTTTAATTGTTGAATTATAAACAACAGACTTTACAGTATTAGCAATTTCATTGTAAGAAGCACCAGCGCCAAACGCAGCTTTCTGCCCTGCGCCTATCGCACCAGAAATAGATTTAATATCTGCATCATCTAAAGATTTTAATAAAAGATTTCCACCTACTTTAATATAAGGATCAACCGTACAGTTGCTGATAAAAACATCGGTTTCATTACCGATTTCATTCCAAGACATCGTCGCAGCAATTCCAGCAGCTTTACTTACACCTAACGATCCAACGATCGACCAGATAGTATTTAAATTCTGCGCTTCAATCGAAGCATCACCGGTTACATCAATGGAAGAATATTCAAGATACGTTTTAGTTTTGTTAGCGATACTATTAATCCCTACGCTTGCACCAAAACCTAATGCATCTTTACCAAATCCTAAACTTCCCGCGATAGAACTAATATCTGTATCATCTTTAGCTAACATAATCAAAGTCGCTGCAGAATTTATTTTAGCGTAACTCAAAAAGCTTTCAGTAACATTACCAATCACGTTATAAGCTACTGAACCCGCAACTCCCACAGTTCCACCGCCAGCAGCGCCTGCGCAAATAGATTTAATATCTCCGGTAGTTTTACTGGAAATATCAACTTTACCATCGGCATCAACTTTGGTGTGAGCAACATACGCTTTAGTTGTATCAATAATTTTATTTTGAGTAAACGATCCAGCTATACCTATATTAGTCTTGCTGCCAACAACAATCGCAATTGAACCAGCAATAGCCTGAATAGTTGAATCATTTAACGCACTAATTTTTAAATCTGCTCCAGCATCTACACTTTCAATACCATCAATATACGCCAAAATATCTTTATCAATAGTATTTAAAGCTACATCTCCAGAAATTCCTAACCCGAAAGAACCTTTACTTTCAGTTTTTGGTTTTTGAGCCTCATCTTTTTTATCTTTATTCTCGTCGGCTGGCGGAGTTGGCGGTTCTACAGGTTTCTCCTGAGGTGCTGTAGGAGTTTCTTTTGCATCAGGATTTTTCGGTTTTTCCGGTGGAGTTTTCGCATCTGACTCTGAACCCGATCCGGATCCCGATCCTGAACTAGAACTTCCTGTCGCTAAAACTCCGGCTAAAGAAAACGAACCAATTCCTTGTGTTGAAGTAGCAAACACTTCAATATTTGCACCGGCTTTAACTTTACCTAAAACTACTGGATCCGTTGTATCCGTAGTATAATTACCGATAAAAGCTTTAGTGCTGCCTAAAACTTTATTTATTGAAACCGATGCGCCCACACCTACGTTTTCTGCTTTTACAAACCCACCGGTAACATTGATATTATTTATATACTCATTCGCAATAACTTTAAGATAACCTATTTTTGCTTCCACATTCGCTTCATCTTCGATAAAAGCTAACGTATTACTTTCTAACTTTACAATTGAAACCGCGCCTTCAACCCCAAACTTCTCGGCTGATCCTCCAGCTACAGATATGGATAAAAGTTTCTG
>CAYQXW010000053.1:0-6830 GCA_964421615.1 uncultured Planctomycetales bacterium | reverse complement strand
GTAGAATCAGCATTAACTTCAATATTTCTCTTGGCACTGACTAAAGCATGGTCTTTAATATACGCAGAAGTATTGGTAGTATAAGTTATCTGGTTATATGTTCCGCCAACTGAAACTTTTCCGCTGTTTCCCAAAGGATTTAAACCAAACGAGAAAACTCCTCCCATATTTATAGTATGCACATTGGTAATTGCTTTGACTAAAACATCCTGGATACTAGATTCATAAGTTGTATCCTGATTAATCTTTGCTGACTTACCTATATAAGCTTCTGCAGTTGGCTCTATATCTAAAATCATTACACTTCCGGCTAACCCAAACTTGCCGTCTTTTTCACTTGGCGAGGAAGCACATCGGACATAAGAATTAAAAATTCCTTCGGTTATAACTGATTCAAAATCTAATCCATAATTTTTAATCCCCGACCACACATCATCCGGAATAAACGAATGCCAATCGAATTTATTCGAAACTTTCGCTTCAGCTTTTACTTCCAAAGTTCCAGAAGCATTCACTTCGGCATTATCCGCAATATAAGCTAACGCTTTGCTTTTGTACAACCCATAAGCAACTGCGCCACTTAATGCCACTTTAGCATCTTCAGATTCAGAAGCAGAAAAAATCTGGAAATTATCTTCAGTGTAAGCATAAATATTAATATCACTAGAAGATTTCACCGCAGCATTAGAACCAATATAAGCAGTCGCATTAATCGAATTTTCGGATAACGCTAAACCTGCGGAAACATCCAACGCACTAGAACCACTATCTGTATCAGTTTTTTTCTTACTTAAATAAGACTTAACTTTATCTTTAACTTTTTCTAAAATACCCGCAACCGGACTTTTAGGTTCAGCAGATGCCGAAGAATTATTCTCTTCGGTCACTGAAGAAGCTTTGATTTTAATATTCCCGGCTATTGTCATATCCGTATCAATATAAGCAGTAGCATTGGAAGTCACTTGAGTATCAGAAATTGTAATACCTTTAGACTCACCGAAAATTTCAACTGGACCAGCTTCAGCTTTAACTTTGTTAGTATTGGATGCACTCACTTCTACACTACCAGCTTCTACTGTCGCACCGTTTTCGATATATGAATTAGAAGTAGAGACTACTTTGGCTATACCTATATTTAATGCCGCAGTCTGGGAAGTACCCATTGACGCGGCTGTCGAAGAATTATCAATAATCGCTTCCAATTTAAATAACCCACCGGATTTAATAGTTGCACCGTTTTCCACAATCGCATTTGCAGTAGCTGTGGATTCAGAATAAGCAATACCTAAAATAAAACCTAAAGCATTAACTTCCGCAGTCGCCTCAGCATTAGCTGTAATAGTCACAGCTGAAACTGCTTCAATAGTAGAACCTGTTTTAATTCTTACTTCAGCATTGGATACGGTAATCGCGTAACCGGTTGGTCCAGAAAGATTCAGTAACCCTAAATCATTTAAAGTTTCACCTGGATCACCACCAGCAAATTCTTTTTGGTTAACAACATTGGAATGCGCGGTCAAAGTAACATTCTCTCCCTTTACTTTTGCACCGCTGACTGTAATAGTATTAGCTGCTAATAAAGTAACATCTTGGGTAGAAATAATATCAGCATTAATATTGATATTATGTCCCGCTTCTAATTTTAAAGCGCTGGATAAATTCAACGCATTGTTGACAGTAATATCATTGGTAGCTTGAAGCCAGATTAAACTTCCGGAAAGACTTGAGAAGACACTTGGGTCAATAGTTAAAATTTGACCTAAATGGTCTGTGCTAGATTCCTGAGGAGTTCCGGTCGGATTAGTTAAACTTCCTGTACCGCCGGTTTGAATCACAATATTTAACGGATCAAAAACAATTTTTGCAGGAGTAAAACCTGGAGGAGCCCGGCCATTTAATATTCCATAAAAACCTAACTGCGAAAACGCACTTACTTCTATAAATCCTGCATTACCGGAAATACTACCGGCAGACACATCTAAAATTGCATTCTTACGAACTGCGGTATTTCCGCGTAAAGAATTAATTAAAATTCTTCCGCCATTACCTGATAAAACTGCGGAAGCACTTGCCGTAGTCTGGCTATCTTCATCCAAAACAGTTGAAGATTCAGAAACGATCTCCACTTCACCGGCAGTACCATTTTCTAAAGCGTTAGCACTAATCTGTCCCTGCTGTAAAATTGAAGAAGCATTGATAACAATTTTTCCAGCATTCGGTAACCCCACAATTCCATTGGCTAAAACTTTACCTTCTTTAGTATTAATAAAATCTGCGTTACTTACCTTTATATTAGCAGTCCCAGCTTCCAAAGTTCCGGAATTAACTACCGGTGCACCTTCAGCCGTCAACTCTAAAACTCCATTATGAGAAACTAAATTCCCTGCCTGGACTAAGCCTTTATTATTAATGGAATAATCCAAAACATTATTTAAAACTTTCGCATTTAAAATTACTTTACCGCCATTAGCCGCAATCACACCGGTATTTTCAATTGCACTTTTCATTGCCTGACCATCTGGACCAATAACTTGTTCTTGAACTGCTTCATCCACAACTACAGAAACAGAATTGTTATCATCCAAACTTAAAGTCATTTTCTGACCAGACGCTAACATCGCTACACCTAAATCTGCTTGGACTAACCCGGTATTTTTTATACCCGGTGCAAGCAGGCAAACATACCCGCCTGGTGCAGCTGTAATTTGCCCATCATTAATAATAAAACTGTTTGAACCATTTTTATAAAATTTATAATTCCCTTTTAAAAAATCTTCATTAGTAATATCCAAAGTCGAAGCAACTAAACCAGCAACATCTACACGCGATCCTTGGTTAAACATAATTCCGTTTGGATTGATTAAAAAAACTTTACCGTTCGCGCTTAAAGATCCGCTGATACTGGAAGGGTCCACACCCACAACACGGTTTAAAACTACTGAATTAACCGAAGGCTGGCTAAACTTCACCGCTTCATTTTGAGCAATACTAAAACTATTATAATTTACGATTAATTTTTCTGAGGGAGTAACAACGTTTAACTCTTGAGCACTTGGGCGTTCAAAAGACGCACTTCCGGAAACAACAACTTCACCTTCAGGCAACGCATAAGAAATGCATGGCAACACCAGCATCATGATGCCAATTATCACTACCAAATTTTTTAGTTTCTCTTTTAATTTCATATAGTTATATTCTAACTAAAATTATCTTAAATTGCAACAATCTTTATATAAAAAGATATAATTTTAAATTAACATAGATTTTTAGCTGGTAATTCTACAAAAAAAGCACTCCCCTTGCCTTCTTCAGATTCAACCCATATCTTTCCATGATGCCTTTCAATTATTCGTCTAGCAATTGTTAAACCAAGTCCTTCTCCAGGAACTGGACCATTAGGATCCAGACGACTAAATAAATCCCAAATTTTAGATTGATAATCGGAAGGAATTCCTTTTCCAGTATCTCGCACAACATAAAGCACTGAATTAGGATTTACTGTAGAAGTAATAGTAATTTCAAGCGGATGTTCAGGATTTCTATATTTAATAGCATTATCAATAAGATTTGAGAAAACCTGGTTAATTAATAATTCATCTGCCCAACAAGATGATAAAATTCCAATATTAACCACAATATTCATACTCTGAATTTGGAATGCCATAGCAGTTAAAATATTTTCAAAAATTTTTTTCATATTTAAGGATTCCCAATGCAATTCAATTCTTCCCATACGCGATAAACGTAAAAGACCAGAAATAAGCATATCCATTTTATTGCCGCTTGCTTGAATAAAATTTAAGAATTTTGGAATCTTTTCAGAAACAATTGGAACTATTTCTGTTTTTATTTCCTCAGGCAAATTAGATTTCTCTACTGATTGATAAAGATCCTGGCAACTTTTATTTAAATGCTGACTAAATCCTAATAAATTTATTAATGGCGAACGTAAATCATGAGATGTTGCATAAATTATGGTCTCCATCTCTTTATTAATCATTTGCAATTCATTAAAAAGACGTTCTTTATCTATGTCAGATTCCTTTCGTTGTGTAATATCAACACCAACACCAAAAAAGAAATCAAACCGTTCTTTTCTAAAAATCGGCACACCGTGCCATTCTACTAAAATAACATGTCCATCTTTTGCAATAACATGATTCTCACTAACTGTTTTTTCACGTTTACTTACAATATCATTAAATAATTTCAACATAAACTCGCGTTCCGCTGGTAAAATAAGTTTGTCAACATAATCACACCCCACCAAATCATCATGGGTGTATCCCAATGTATCGTAAAACGCATTATTAGCCATCACAAGTTTTCCTTCTTTGCTAATAGCTACAAAAAATATAGGAGATGTATCAACAAGCGTTTTACTAAAATCTCGTTCATTACGAAGCTCTTCTTCAAATTGCTTTCGTTCATTAATATTTCGCCCTTCAGGAACTAACAGCACTACTTTACCGTCAGAATCAAAAATAGGTTTGATAGAAAAATCAAAAAATGCTGAACCTTGTTTTCCCTGCAACTCTACCTCATAACGCACAAATTCTCCAGACGCAGCCAATAAAATCGATTCTTGCAATTTACGGACACGTTCATCATTACCTTTCCACCATGGAGTTTCCCAAAACGGAATATTAATAACTTCTTCTATTGACACTCCAGCAAATTCAACCGCGGAGATATTCGTTTCAATTAAAATACCTTCACAAGTCATCAATCCTACAAACTGAAAAGATGTATCGAAAATCGCTTTAAAACGTTCTTCACTCTTACGTAACTTTTCCTCTATAGCCTTGCGAGTAGTAATATCACGCCCAACAACAATAAGCCCTTTTCGTTTACCATCAGGATAAAACATCGGCACTTTAATGATATCAAATACCATAAAACTTCCATCAGGACGAGGAATAATTTCATCACATCGACTGACTGTTCCAGCCAGCCAAGCTTTTTCATCAGTTTCTTCACAAGCTAAAAATGCATCCTTATAAAAAGGACTATATGCTGCTAACTCAGAATCTTTCTTATCTCGATAATCCACTCCTTCAAGTTGAAAAAGTTTAATATCAAAATCATTTGCAACTAACCAACGCCCCTGCCCATCTTTAAAACAAACAATATCTGGCATAGCATTAATAAGTGTGCGTAACCTATCCTCACTTTCCTTCAACGCTTTTTCCGAATTTTTACGTTCAGTAATATCACGAATAATCTCAATAGCACCAATCCTTTGCCCAGAAGCATCATACAATGGGCAAGCTTTAGCAAAAACCCATGCCCCATTACCAGAATAAAGAGCAGGACAAAACACTTCTGCAACTAACGCATCTCTTTGCCGGATAATTTTAGGATACTTAGCAAGAACTTCTGCTGAATCTTCAAAAACAAGATCCATAAGCTGTGGCCTTCGCACACCATAAAATGGAACAGTATAAGCATAATCGCCCTGACCAATCATTTCTGTTGCCAAAATTCCCGTCATCTCTTCAATAGCCTTATTCCAAACAACAACACGTTTGTTACGATCAATTACAAAAGTTGCATCTGGTAAAAACTGAATAGTATCTGCCAGTTTCCTCTCAGATTCCTTCAATAATTCCTCTGCGTGCTTTCGTGCAGTAATATCCAAAGAAACATTAGCGTAATAAAGCGGCATTCCAGTTTTAGAATCACAAATCGGAAATGTAGCCGCGTGAACAATCGTCAACTCTCCAGTTTTTAAATTTTTATATTCCAACTCTCCTTCCCAAACTCCGGTCTTCATAGCTGGAATAACTTCGTTTACAACTTTTTCTTTCAAATGATCAGGTATAATATCCATGATATACTTTTCAGATACTTCATTCTCAGCAATACCTAATATTCGCTTACCAGCTTCATTAAGATAAATCATTTGACCTTCGGAATTAGCAAGATTCACCAATTCATTACTATGCTTAATAACTGCAGCCAACTTTCGATTTTCTTCTTCAGCCTGTTTACGATCAGTAATATTCTGCATAGCACCAATCATACGAATAGCCTTACCTTGATCATCGCGCAAAACAAAACCACGATCTAAAACATCTACATAAGTTCCATCAGCCTTCTTAAAACGATACTCATCCTGCCAAGAAAAAAGTTGGGGATTATTTACAACAGCAAAAAAAGAATTATGAATTCTATCACGATCATCAGGATGCACACGTTCAACCCACCAATAAGCATCCACAGGGTGCTCTACAATTTCAGTCCATCCAAAAACATTTATTCCAGCCTCATTCCATTGTTGAGTATCTTTAATAACATCCCAATCCCATATAACATCATTAGTTGCTTTATTAGCTAAACGAAACCGTTCAGCCATCGTACGAAGTTCTTCTTCTGCGCGTTTACGTTCACTAATATCATGATCATAAGCTACACTGAAAAACCGTCCCTCATACTCAATATAATTGCCACACACCTCAACAGGATAAATTGATCCATCTTTACGTTGATGTCGAGACTCAAAAGTAAGTGAACCTTGTACACGTAACTTTGCCTTGTGATCATCCCAAATCTCTGGTTTAAAATCAGGATCAATATCAAAAACTTTTTTCTTAATCAACTCCTCACGAGTATACCCCATTGAAGAACATGCACGATCGTTAGCATAAAATATCTTACCTACTTCATCAACCAAAAGAATACTGTATGAAGCGCGTTCCATAGCAAACTGTGCTATATGTAAATTTTCTTCAATATGTTTACGTGCAGAAATATCTTCCACAACAGAAATAAAATATTTAGAATTCACATTATTTTCCTGAACTAAAGAAACCGTCAAATTAACCCAG
>CAYQXW010000052.1:0-11028 GCA_964421615.1 uncultured Planctomycetales bacterium | reverse complement strand
AAAATGTTGCATTATAAACAAGCAATTTGTCAGGCTATTTGCGATGTTTTAAATATTTGTGATGATCAGGTAAATGTTAAAGCTAAAACTAATGAGACTTTAGGATATTTGGGTGAGAAGCAAGCGATAGCTTGTTATGCTGTTGTATTGTTAATTAAGGAGGAAAAAAAGTGTTTTGGATAATTTTAGGAATTTTGCTTGCACTTTTTTTGCTTAAAGTTTTTGTTATTGCCAGAATTTTTGAGCAAGAGATTAAGTTAATTCAAAAGCGAGATCCAGCAGCAAGAAGTGTGATAGAAATTATAATTTTATATCAGGGGCTGCATGCTTTGATTCATTATAGAATTGCTAATTTTTTTTACAAAAAAGAAGTTTTTTTTATTGCTCGGTTGATCAGCCAATTTTCGCGTTTGTTGACTGGAATTGAAATTCATCCTGGGGCAACGATTGGGAGAGGTTTTTTTATCGACCATGGGATGGGTGTTGTTATAGGTGAAACCACAGTTATTGGTGATAATGTTTTACTTTATCAAGGTGTAACTTTAGGTGGAACTGGACTTGAAAAAGGTAAACGCCATCCAACAATTGGGAATAATGTGGTTATTGGTGGTGGTGCAAAAGTTTTAGGGAATATTGTTGTAGGTGATAATTCTTATATTGGTGCGAATGCAGTAGTAATTAAAAATGTTCCGCAGAATTCTACAGTAGTAGGTGTGCCAGGTAGAATTACGCGGCAGGATGGTAAAAAGATTGATGTGAGTTTGGATCATGCGCATGTGTTGGATCCTCTGATGCAGAATATTGAAGAGTTAGAGAAAAGATTAAGTAAGTTGGAAGGGAATAAGTAATACTGTTTTTTTATAATTTTTAATATTTTTTTCTCGCGCGGTCGATTTTGGTCTGTATAAGTATGAAAATTTAAGACCACGCAAAAAAAATTCGTTTTTCGGTGGCTGCGGAACTCGCTCGTTTTTCTCTAGAAAAACGAGCTCTGTCATCCTCGCCATCTCTCATATAGTGCCTTGCGGCACATTCGGGATTTCCTCAAAACGTAAATTTTTTTTGCTAAAATCTTAAGCGCTCAAAAAAACATTAAAAATTATAAAAATAAAAATTAATAAAATGAATATACAAATTTATGATTCGTTAACGCAAAATAAAAAAGAACTTGAAGTAATCAATCCTCCAAAATTAAATATTTATTCTTGTGGAGTGACTGTTTATGATGATTGTCATATCGGTCATGCCCGCAGTCTTTATATTTTCGAAATCGTTAAGAGATATTTGAAGTACCGTGGGTTTGATGTGAAGTTTGTGCGTAATATTACTGATATTGATGATAAGATTATCAAACGTGCGAATGAACTTAATGTTGATTGGGCGGATTTAGTAAAAAAATATATTGAACGTTATTATGAAGATTTAGCGGCGATGGGGTTAGGGAAAGCTGATGTAGAACCGCGGGCGACAGAAAATATAGAGGGAATGATTCAGCATATCCAAGGGTTGATTGATAAAGGGTATGCATATCCATCAAAAACCGGTGTGTATTTTTCTGTACGTAAATTTAAAGAATACGGAAAATTATCCAAGCAGAGCGTTGACCAGATGTTGACCGGGGTGCGCAAGGATGCTGTGGAGGATAAAGAAGATCCTTTAGATTTTGCGCTTTGGAAATTATCTAAGCCAGGGGAGCCTTTTTGGCCAAGTCCTTGGGGAGATGGCCGTCCAGGTTGGCATATTGAGTGTTCAGTGATGAGTGCGAAATATTTGAATACTGAAACTTTGGATATTCATGCCGGCGGACGAGATTTAATTTTTCCGCATCATGAGAATGAAGTTGCGCAGAGTGAAGCGTTAACTGGTAAAACTTTTGCAAAATATTGGATTCACCATGGGCTTTTAACGATTAACGGGCAGAAGATGTCTAAGTCTTTGGGGAACTTTGTAACTATAAAAGATGCTTTAAAAAAATATCATCCTGATGTTATAAAGATGTTTTTTCTGCATGCGCATTATTCCAGTGCGATTGATTATTCTGATAAGAAGATGGAAGAAGCAACTCAGGCGTATGAAAGAATGATTATTTTGAAGAATAAACTTGAAGAGAGGTATTTGTCATTAGATATTAAGAATATTTCAAAAGAAAATTCAACGTTTGCTTTAAGTTTTAAGCAGCAGTTTGAAGAATATATGGATGATGATTTTAATACCCCGCGCGCTTTATCAGTTTTATTTGATATGATAAATAAATGTAATATTTTGATAAGCGAGGCGAATGATTCTAGTAAAGATCAAAAATTAGCTTATGCTTTAGCAGTCTTGAAAGAAATGGCGACCATTTTTTGTTTAAGTTTTGAACAGAAAAAAGACGGTGTGTTAACTGATGAGCAGATTGAGACTTTGATTGAAGCCCGTAAAAATTTTAAAAAAGAAAAAAAATATAAAGAAGCAGATGATATTCGAAAAGATTTAGAAGCAAAAGCTGTGATTTTGGAAGATACTAAAACAGGTACTACTTGGCGTAGAAAGATTTAAATGCATCAGAAAAATAGTTTTGTTTAACGCACAATTAGAAAAATTTAGTCCCCTTCGGGGAGGCTTCGCACCCATTTGTCTGCAAGGATTTATGTCGAATGAAGTGGCACAAAGTTTCTATCGTGCCACGAGAATGAGACATAAACCGTAGCAGACGGCTATAATTTTTCGTGCGTAAACAAAATCTATTTTTCGATGCATAATTATTATAAATTTATGATAGGAAAATTTATTACATTTGAAGGATCAGAACGTTGTGGAAAAAGTACGCAGTCAAAACTGCTTTGTGAATATTTAGAGCAGCTTGGAAGGAAAGTTGTTTTTTTGCGTGAACCAGGCGGTACAATTATAAGCGAAAAAATCCGTCAGCTTTTACTCGATGAAAAAAATAATGAGATGGTTGATGAAACAGAATTATTGTTGTACATGGCAAGCCGTGCGCAGACTGTTAAACAATTAATTATTCCGGCAATAAAAGATGGGAAAATTGTTGTTTGTGATAGATTTTTGGATTCAACGATTGTTTATCAGGGATATGGGTTAGGGATGGATTTAAAAGTGATTAATTTTTTAGGCGAATTAGTTACTTTTGGGATTAAACCAGATTTGACAGTTCTGTTGGATTTGCCTTTAAAAGAAGCGTTAGATAAAATTGGAGATAAAAAAGACCGTATCGAGCAAAGGTCTTTTGAGTATCATACAAAAGTAAGAAACGGTTATTTGGCTTTGGCGGAAAAAGAACCTAAACGGGTAAAATTAATAAAAGTAGAGCAGAATATTAAGGATACTCAGGAGAAAATTCGCAAAGCTGTAGATGAAATTTTGAAATAATTATGTCTTTTAATAGTATTCAAGGGCAACCTAATGCAGTAAGTATTTTACAGAGATTTTTATCGGTTGATAAAAGTGACGGTGGTTTTCTTTTTTTAGGGCCGGAAGGTGTTGGCAAGAAACTTACGGCTAAAGTTTTTGCGAAAGCTTTAAACTGTTTGAATTTAACTAATGATAGTTGTGATGAATGTATTTCTTGCCGTAAAATAGATAAAGATAATCATCCGGATGTGCATTTGTATGATTTTTCTGACGAAGAAATTAAAATAGAACAAATTCGTTCTTTACAAGAAGAGATCAGTTTTAAGCCGTATGAGGGTAAAAAGAAAGTTTTTATTATTAATAACGCGCATAATTTGAATTATATTTCTGCCAATGCTTTTTTAAAAACTCTTGAAGAACCCCCGGAAAATACGGTTATAATTTTGATTACGGATAAACAAAATTTACTTTTAGATACAATTGTTTCTCGTTGCCGGAGAATTAAATTTTACGGGTTAAGCCAGGAAGTTATTGAAAAAATTCTTCAGCAAGATAACTCTCTTGATGCAAATCAGCTTAAATTTATTTCTTTTTTCTCCCAGGGGAGGATCGGAAATGCTCTTGCTTTAAAAGAGAATGATTGTTTCGAAGAAAAAAATAAGATTATAGATGCTTTTTTTTCTAAACGTGATTTTGAGACTCAAGTTTCATTTATTAAAGAACGGCAGGATTTAAAATTTAGTATTAATATTCTGTTGAATTTTTTTAGGGATTTATATTTATTAAAAACAGGTGTTTCTGTTGATAATTTGATTAACATTGATCGAAAAGAAATGCTTTTAGAGTATAGCTCGCTTTATTCATATGAGAAATTAGATGAAATTTTAAATGTTTTATCTGATTCGATAATACATATTGATCAAAGCGTTAATATGAAGCTAGTGCTTTCTAATATAGGTGTTTCTTTACGGTAAACTTAAAAGGAAATTTTATGGAAAAATTACTTTCAGTAAGGTTGCGCGATACAGGGCAGACTTTTTTATATAATTCTGGAGATTTAGAAATTAAAGATGGTTCTTATGTTATTGTAGAACATGATCGGGGAATGGATTATGGACAGGTTATTTGTTCTAAATGTAGTGGTGGATGTCAGGATAAAAAAGATGCAAATAAACAACCGATTAAAAAGATTATTAGAGTTGCCAGGGAAGGTGATCTTAAGCAGATAGATGAGAATAGGGCAAAATCAAAAGAAGCTTATGGCACTTGTGTAAAGAAGATATTAGAACATAAATTAGAGATGAAGTTAGTACAGGCTGAATATTCTTTTGACCGCAGTAAAATTGTTTTTTATTTTACTTCTAATGGAAGAGTCGATTTTAGGGAGTTAGTAAAAGATTTAGCAAAAATTTTTAAAGCGCGTATTGAATTAAGACAAATTGGTGTAAGAGATGAAACAAAATTTTTCGGTGGATTTGGCCCATGCGGACGATCTTTATGTTGTGCAACATTTTTAAAAGATTTTGAACCGGTCACAATTAAAATGGCTAAAGAAGAAGGGTTACCGTTGAATACTCCAAAGATTTCCGGTATTTGTGGTAGGTTAATGTGTTGTTTAAGTTATGAATATGAAACGTATAAGTTATTGTCAAAAGGGTTGCCGAAAGAGGGAGAAAAGATTACAGTTCCTCAAGGTAAAGGTCGGGTTATTAGTGTGAGCGTATTTAAACGTTCGGCTACGGTTGAGTTAGAAGACGGAACAATTACAGAAATAAAATATAAATAAAGGTGTGAAAATGGAAAAGGAAAAATTTTATTTAACAACTCCATTGTATTATGTGAATGCATCTCCGCATATTGGTCATGCATATACAACAATTGTTGCAGATACTCTTTGCCGTTATATGCGTCAAAAATTAGGCAAAGATAGCGTTTGGTTTTTGACTGGTACTGACGAGCATGGACAAAAAATTCAAAAAGCGGCGATTGAAGCAAAACAAACTCCATTAGAGTTTGCGGATAATATTGCTTCTAAATTTAAATCTTTATGGCAGGAGTTTGGAATTACGTATGATGATTTTATCCGTACTACTGAAGATCGGCATAAAAGTTTTGTTGCGAAAGTTTTAAATTTAGTTTATAAAAACGGCGATATATATGAATCGCAGTATGAAGGATTTTATTGCGGTCCGTGTGAAAGTTTTTGGACTCCTTCACAGTTAGGGGAATCGCAAGTTTGTCCGGATTGTAAAAGGCCTATTGAAAAAATTACTGAAAAAAATTATTTTTTTAAACTTTCAAAATATCAAGATTGGTTGATTGACCATATTGAAAAAAATAAGGATTTTATCCGTCCAGAAATAAGGCGCAACGAAGTTTTGAGTTTTTTAAAGCTGAATAAATTGGCGGATCTTTGTATTTCTCGACCGAAAGAGCGATTAAGTTGGGGGATCCCGTTGCCTTTTAATCCGGATTATGTAACTTATGTTTGGTTTGATGCTTTGATTAATTATGCTAGTGCAGTTTCAGATATAGATTCTGATGGTAGAATGGTTTCTAAATGGTGGCCGGCAACGGTGCAGTTGATTGGTAAAGATATTCTGCGTCAGCATGCGATTTATTGGGTAATCATGTTAAAAGCAATTGGTGCAGAACCTCCGAAAACAATTTGCGCTCATGGTTGGTGGATGATGGGTGAGAGTAAGATGTCTAAGTCTATGGGTAATGTTGTTGCACCACTGGATATGGCAAAAAAATATGGCCAAGAGTCTTTTCGTTATTTTCTTCTCAGAGATGTTGCGTTTGGATTTGATGGGAATTTCTCTGAAGAAGCGATTATTAAACGGTTAAACAGCGATTTATCCAATGATTTAGGAAATTTAGTTTTTAGGACTTCTAATATGGTTGATAAATATTTTCAGGGGAATGTTCCTGATTGTGAATTAGTTTTTCAGGATGAATCGGGAAATAGAATTTTAGAGAAGATAAAAATTTTAAGTTCCGAAATAGATGATATTTTAAAACCAGCCAATGATTTTAATTTTAGCGCAGCTTTAGAAAGAATTTGGGAATTGATTGGTATGGCTAATAAATATGTTGAAGAGACAAAACCTTGGAATTTAGCTAAAGAAAATAAGCAGGAAGAGTTGAAAAGGTTTATTAAACTTTTAGTGGTAGTGATTAGAGAAGCTGGAAAAAATCTTTATCCTTTTATGCCGTTAACTTCAAAAGCAATTCTAGAGCAGGTTGGGGAGAAACAGGTGCAAAAGGGAAGTCCATTGTTTCCTCGCATAGAAATAGCGAAATAGTTTTATGAATTCACAATCTAAACTACAATTTATAGATACGCACTGTCATTTGGATTTTCCGGAATATGATTTGGACCGGGAAGAGGTGGTTTTGCGTGCTAAAGAGCATAATGTTGATTATATAATCAATGTTGGGTCTGATGTATCAAATTCTAAAAGAGCGGTAGCAGTAGCGCAAAAATTTGAAAATGTTTTCGCTACTGTTGGATGTCATCCTCATGATGCTTCTAGTTTTTCTTCAGATATGATTGATGTGTTAAAAGATTTAGCAGGTAAAAATAAAGTTTTGGCTATTGGTGAAATAGGGTTGGATTATTACCGCAATTTATCTCCTGCAGAATTCCAAAAAAAGGTTTTTGTAGACTTGATTCATTTGGCAAAAGAAAAAAACTTACCTATAGTTTTACATTCTCGGCATGCGGAAAGCGATACTTTGGAAATTTTAAAAGCTGAGAAAGTTGAGAAAGCTATTGTGCATTGTTTTTCCAGCAATGAAAATTTTTTAAAAGATTGTTTGGATTTGGGATACTATGTTTCGTTTACTTGTAACGTTACTTATAAGAAATCTCAAGCTTTAAGAGATATTTTAAAAATTGTACCTTTAGATAGATTTTGTTTAGAAACAGACGCGCCCTATCTTTCTCCTGAAGGTTATCGGGGAAAAAGAAATGAGCCTTGGTTTGTTGCTTTATTAGCGCAGGAAGTAGCGAAGATTCGAGGGTGTTCTTTAGAAGAAGTTGCAAATGCAACAACAGCGAATGCGAAAAAATTTTTTGGAATAATTTAAGATAGCCAAGCATATCTAAATTTTTTGTTTACGCAGCACCGCTGAAATTTTCTTTGCTAAAGAAAATTTCGCTTCGTGAAGATGTTCGCTCAAAATAGATAACTTATTTTTAATGTGGTATTTCGCTCTCATCTTCAAGATGCTGCTTAAAACAAAAAATTTGTTGATATGCTTGATAATTTAGTATTTAAAACAGATATTAATATGAGTCATAACGGATATTATACAGAGTTAAGATTAAAGTTAGATTACGTTTTTACATATAAGTCAAAAAAAGAAGCGATGGCTGTTGCACGTGCTTGTTTAAAAGAAGTTACGAAAGCGAATATTCCTTCTGAAATTGTTTATTTTAAAGGGCAAGTTGAAATCATAAAAGGTAATTTAGTATCTGCAATTGAATTTATGGATGAAGCTATAAAATTAAATCCGAAAGATGGCGCGGCTTATAATGATCGCGCTCTTGCAATGATTGAGATAGGTATTTTAGATGGGCCGTTACAATATTTTGATAAAGGGATAGAAGTAGAACCGGATTTTGCAACTATTCATCATAACAAAGGTTGGTTTTTGAATAATCTGGGGAGACATACTGAAGCAATCAAATGTTTGAATACAGCTTTAGAGTTAGAACCGGATAGGGCAGTTACTTATGATAATTTAGCTGATGCGTATTTTAATTTGGGTGATTACAAAAAATCGTTAGAAGCTTATAAGAAAGTTTTAGAATTGTTAAAACCTGGGGAAGCTAAAGGTATTCGGAAGCAAATTCTTAAACATATAAAGCAGATAGAAGAAAAGGGGAAAGTTTATGGAAATAAGGTCAATTAATTGGGTAAAAAATGGGATTAAGATAATTGATCAAACTAAAATTCCTGCCAAACTTGAATATTTGCATATAACAGATTTAAAAGTTTTATGGAATGCGATAAAAGAGTTAAAAGTTCGAGGGGCGCCTGCTTTAGGAGCGGCTGCGGCATTAGGAGTATATCTCGGCATAAAAGATTCGAAAGCTAAAAATTTTTTAGAGTTTAGTAAAGAGATGGATGAAGTTATAAAATATTTAGGTTCTTCTCGTCCGACTGCACGTAATCTTTTTTGGGGGTTGGAACGAATGGCCTCGGTTGCTGTGCATAATAAAGATAAAGCAGTTAAGGAGATTAAACTTTTATTGTATAAAGAATGTTTGAATATTATGGAAGAAGATAGGGTGAGTTGCCGTAATATTGGAAAATTCGGTGAAGCTTTAATTAAAAATAATGATACTATTCTAACTATTTGTAACGCTGGAATTTTAGCAACAGTCGATTATGGGACAGCGTTGGCAGTTATGTATAAATCCAAAGAAGCTAATAAAAAATTTAAGGTTTATTCTTGTGAAACAAGGCCTTTATTGCAGGGAGCAAGATTGACTACTTGGGAGTTGTATAATAAAGGCATAGATGTAACTTTGATTTGTGATAGTATGGCGGCAACTTTAATGAAACAAGGACTGATTAGTAAAGTTATTACTGGTGCGGATAGGATAGCAGCTAATGGTGATAGCGCGAATAAAATTGGAACTTATAATTTAGCGGTTTTAGCGCATTATCATAAGATTCCATTTTATATTGCTGCTCCTGAATCGACATTTGATTGTAGTATTCCAGACGGTAACCATATCCATATTGAAGAGAGGCCAGCTGCTGAAATTAAAGAGTTATTTTTTAAAGATGTTGTTGTGCATAAAAAAGTGAAAGTTTTTAATCCAGCATTTGATGTTACGGATAATAAATTAATTACGGGGATTATTTCTGATAAAGGAATTATTTATCCTCCATATAAACAAAATATTAAGAAAGTATTAGGAGTATGTTAATAGAAAATCTAGGCGAGTTTGGTTTGATTAATAGAATAAAAAAGCAAGCTAAGTATGATAAATCTGTTATCAAAGGTATTGGAGATGATTGTGCAGTTTTAGAATATACTAAGGATAAATATTTATTATATACTTGTGATATGCTAGTTGAGAATGTGGATTTTACAGCCAAGGATAGTTTAGACCTTGTCGCTAGAAAATCTTTAGCTGTCTCTATTAGTGATGTTGCAAGTTGTGGAGGCGTTGCGCGTTATGCTGTTGTTTCTTTGGGAATTCCTAAAAAAACTTCAGTAGAAAAAATAGATAAGTTTTCTAAAGGATTATTTGATTTAGCAAAAGAGTTTAATGTAAATATTGTGGGCGGTGATATTAGTAAAGCCGACGTGTGGACTATAGACGTAAGTTTAATAGGAGAGGTGAAAAAGAAAAATTTAGTTTTAAGGTCAGGGGCTTTGATTGATGATATTATTATGGTTACTGGTGAATTCGGGGGATCGATTAACGGTAAACATTTAAAATTTATACCGAGAATAAAGGAAGCTAAGTATTTAGTAGAAAACTTTAAAATAAATTCTATGATAGATGTTTCTGATGGATTAAGCAAAGATTTATCTCATATTTTAGAAGAAAGTAGTAAAGGCGGGGTGATTTATGAAGGATTAATTCCGCAAAGTAAATATTGTAAAACTATAGATAATGCACTTTCTGATGGGGAAGATTTTGAATTAGTTTTTACTCTGGGAGTTAAAGAGGCGCAGAAGTTGTTAAAAAAGACTAATAAATTTAGGGCGATAGGATATATTACGGATAAAAAATTTGGTTTACAGCTTTTGTGTAATGATGGAAAATATAAGAAGATTAAAGCAAAAGGTTATGAACACTTTTAGAAGTATGTTTAATATTGTAATTACGTTCATTGAAAAATCTAATGCTTTTCGCACGAAAAATTTTCCCGTCTGCTACGGTTTATGTCTCATTCTCGTGGCACGATAGAAACGTTGTGCCACTTCATTCGACATAAAACCTTGCAGACATGTGGTAAAATTTTTTTTATTGTGCTTAAACCATTAGATTTTTCTAATGAACTAACTAAATAATATGAAAATAATATCGGAATCGAAAAAAGATACTTTGGATCTTGGAAAAAAAATTGCCAAAAATTTAAAAGCTGGTGATATAATCTGTTTATATGGCAATTTAGGCGCTGGAAAAACTGTTTTAACAAAAGGGTTATCCCATTCTTTAGGCATAAAAGAAGATGATGTTATCAGTCCTACTTTTGTGCTTATCCGCCAATATCAGGGGAAGTTGCCGATATATCATTTTGATTTATACCGGTTAAAAGATTCTCAAGAAATTTCTGATTTAGGGTATGAAGAGTATTTTTATGGAAATGGTTTATCTGTTATTGAATGGCCAGACCGGTTGGATTATCTTCTTCCCAAAGAATTTTTGAAAATAGAGTTAAAAGTACTTTCTGAAAATAAGCGGGAAATTAAATTATCTGCTTTTGGCAAACGTTACGCGGATTTATTGGAGAAATTAAATGCGAATATTAGCAGTTGATACTTCTACGAAAAATTTATGTATTGCGTTGAAAGATGGCGCTAAAGTTTATGAATATAATCTTGAAGCAGGTAAGAAGATGTCAGCGTTGCTTGCTTTAACCATTAAAAGAGTTTTAGATGCTGTTGGGTTAAAGGTTGCTGATATGGATTTTTTTGCTT
>CAYQXW010000051.1:0-11200 GCA_964421615.1 uncultured Planctomycetales bacterium | reverse complement strand
TAAAAGCCAAAAAAAATTACATAAACTTACAGCAGCATAGTTTAATAATATCAACCCAATTAAACCGCTTGTTTTAAAAAGTTTATGCCTCAAAGAAATTAAAACTGTAAAAGCAATAATCAAAAACAAAATCCAAACATTCTGCAGTATTACATCCGCATTATACTTTGTCATTTTAGCTAAAACATAATAAGTTCCAAACGGAACAAAAATATTATCGCTACCCGACATAGAAATCGCTTCAAATCCTGTAACTAGCAAAGCAATAATAAAAGCAATTAGGACTGATTCAACCTTCCCCATATTGGTCATAAGCAAAAGCGGCAAATGCACACATAAAAAAGTAACAAAGAAAAAAGCCATAGATCCTTCCAAGCTTTTTACATTTCCCTCTACATCAAATTTAATCTGCCCATATTTACCTCCCACAATAGCCGCCATAGAATCTGATATAGACATAACTAGTATTGCTATAAAATAAATTACAGGATTATGGCTACTAAATAAGAAAATTAAGTAAATCGCTATTGGAAAATAAAATCCACCTTTTGATTCACGTCCAACGTCATGAACAGATTTTAAAATTCCTTTTTTCTTAGTAAACCACAGTATAAAACAAAATATAGATGATAAAATTAAAACTGTCCAATGTGAAGTAAAACAAAAAGGAAAAAATAATGCTGTCAAACCACCCATTAAATGTGTAATTTTCCTGGAAATCTCTAGATTATTACTCAATTTTTTACGAATTAACTCCCCTATACCAAAAATCGCTGTAAAAATTAAAATAAAAATTCCCAACATTGCAAATTCAAAAAAATTGATCATATAACTTCTCCTATAACCAAAGATTTATAAAAAAATGCTTTGTCTTTTCTGAATAAATCTAAAGCCAAATCATCTAAAAAATTCAACTTACCTTCATATCCTAAGAAAATTTTTCTCTCGGCAAGCATATTCCAAAAAACAATCCGAGCATTCTTATTAGCATGATTAATAATAAATTCTATCTGCTGTTTATATAAACCTTCCGACATATATTCAAAAATATCTGAAAGATTAAACCCATCGAACTTTATTGCAGAATATTTTTCAAAAACCTGCTCTAAATTACCTTTAAAAACAACTAATTTATCAATATTATTTCTAATAACTTCAAAATTTTCTTTTCTTAAATAAAACGGCAATGCATGTATAAAATTACCTTTTAAAATATATTCAAGATAAGGATTCTGATCCGTTGAAAGCGTAGTAAGCGCATATTCTGTTCTTTTAAAAATTCTATTCGCAACATCTGTCTCTACATATTTAAAAAACTCTGGATCTCTGCCAAATCTGCCCATTACCTGCCGGCTAAAAAATATTTTAAATAAAAGTTTCCAGCGCCAAGTATTCCAACATTTAGAATAAAAATAATTTCGTTTTTCAAACGAATTATTTTTTAAAAGTTGTTCAACTTTTGCCCGACTATGAATCAAAGGCAAAACATAATTTCTAAATAATCCAAAATATTTTTCAAATTTACCGATATGAATTATCCCTTGTTCAATTAAATTTAAGTGACTATCCCAATACCCTTTAGTAAAATCTGATAGTTGGTTACAAAACTGTTTATAAATCTTAACTCTATCTTTTCCCGAAGTTACACCTAAAAAAGAAATAAACTCTTCATAAGAAAGATTTTTAAAACATACTTTTTTTAATTCTACGCAAGATAACTGTACAGGATTAATATCTAAAGCTACCACTAATTTTGGATTTTTACTTAAAATTGAAAAACTGTTATCACCTGCAGAAGCAATTGATAAATAACTCCCCGCAGATTTTACAGCTAAAGCTTCTAATAAAATATCTGCATCTTCCCAGCAACTGGCATAACGTACAATATCAAACGCTGCTCTTGCTTCTATTGATTGATTTTGGTCGGACATTAGGCTCGCTTTCTTCCATATAACTTATGTGCTTGAGCAAACTGCCCGGCGGCAATTGCCCCCATAATAGAAATTTCTCCGGATAAAACTGTCGCCGCACAAATTTCTGCAAACTTTCTAGCAGTACCTTCTCCATTGCAGCCAATCATCGTCAAACACTCTTTTTGTGTTGGTAATGAAGTACCTCCACCCACTGTCCCCACAATCAGATTCGGCAAAGTAACACACATATAAACATCACCTTTGTCAGTAATATCCACTCTAGTAATTCCTGTTGAAGCTTCTGAAACACAAGCCGCATCTTGTCCACAAGCAATAAAAATAGCCGCTAATCCATTGGAAAAATGTCCTTGAACTCCAATTGAACCGCTTTGAACTCCTCCGACAAAACACATTTTCCAATATTCCATCATCATTTCTGGTGTAGTATGCAGCATTTTTTCAAAAATTTCTCTGGGAATAGTAGTTTCCGCTACAACCCTTTTCCCACGTACATACAAATAAGAAATTGCCGTAGCTTTTTTATCTCCTGACATATTACTCTCAATAAAATACATCTTAGGCTTTACTTCTGGTCGAACATTTTCCATAATATATTTACAAACTGCTTCTGTCGCAATCGTAACCATATTTTGTCCTGAAGCATCACCCGTTGTATATTCAAAAATTAAATAAACATGGTTACCTTCAATATTCAATTGAATATCTTCCAACACTCCATGTCGAGTTGTAGTTTTTGCCACCTCTTTAAATTTATCAAACTGCTCCATTGCCCAAATTACAAAACCACCTGCATCACGTAAATCATTAAAAACAAATCCCGGAGCACGGGAGATTCTTTCCATTAAACACATAACTCTTGCTCCACCACTCATACTAATAATTTTTGCACCACGATTATAAGAAGCAACTAGCGCGCCTTCAGTTGTTGCTAATGGAACATAAAAATCTCCTTGTGCATACAAGCCATTAATACGCAACGGTCCACAAACACCGATTGGCATTTGAGCCAAACCAATATAATTTTCAATGTTACCCTGGAATATTGACGGGTCTTCAACCTGCTTTTTACCAATAACATATTCAAAATTAATATTATGCTTAGATAAAATTTCTAAACGTTTTTCCTGAGCTTCTTTGGAATGCACTCTTTCTCGAGGTAAATTATCTAATAACGGATCATCCTGGGGGAAACGCCTTTTAAGTTTATCCGCTAACTGTTCTGGGGATCCTAGTTTTAATAAAGTATCAATTGCTATCTTTGATGAATTTCTGGATACTGGCATTCTTTCACTCCTATCAACTTTGCGCTAATACAATTTTTTCAAGCACTTCTTTTCTCTTGATTTTTTTAGTTGAAGTTTTCGGCAACTCCTCAAAATAAAGCATAAAATCAGATAACTTTTTATATTCTGCTAATTTCTCATCGCTTAATTTATTTACAACTTCATTAATTTTTTGTTTAATCAATTCTTTATTATTTTTCTCTTCAGCACTAAATGCATCAACATTCGGAACAATAACTCCAAAAACTTCTTCTGTTCCAGCTTTTAAACCTGTGGTTGCTTTCTTACCCACCACACAAATCTCTTTAATTAAACTGCTAGAAGATAAAACTTCTTCAATCTCTTCAGGAAAAATCTTTTTTCCTCCACCTAAAACAATCATATTCTTAATTCTTCCTGTAATGTATAAAAAACCATCATCATCTAAATACCCAATATCTCCCGTATAAAACCAACCGTCTTTAAGAACTTCATCAGTCTTTTCTTTATTTCGATAATACCCTTTCATTATATTAGGACCAGAAACAATAATTTCTCCTTCTTTATCACTTTCATTCTGCTTTAAAATCTTAACCTCAACCCCAGGCAAAGGAATTCCAACTGAAGCATATTTACGCTCTGAAAAAGTATTTAAGGCTACAACTGGAGAAGTCTCTGTTAAACCATACCCTTGTAAAACATAAAATCCTAAGGCATGAAAATCTTCCTCAACAATAGGATCTAAAGGCGCTCCACCAGAAACAAAACATTTTAAATGACCACCAAATTGTTTGTGAATAGATCCAAATAAAAATTTTCCAATATTAATGTTAAAGTTCATTAAAAACTTAGAGAGTCCAAACATTTTATAAAAAAGTTTTTTCTTAAACGGACTTAAATCTTCAATTTTCTTAAAAATTCCACTATGAAACATTTTTAAAACTAGTGGAACACAAATCATCGTCGTAGTTTTCGTTTCCTGCATTAATTTCATAATTACAGTAGGTTTTATACTATCGCAGTAAGTGACAGACCCACCGGCATACAACGGAGCAATTAAACCGCCAGTTAATTCAAGCATATGGTTAAGCGGTAAAATCGAAAGAAAACTATCTTTTGGACTAAAATGGATATAATTATTCAACGACATCATTTCAAAAAGTAAATTTTTATAAGTTAATTCCACACCTTTGGCCACACCAGTTGTTCCAGAAGTATAAACAATCACTGCACTATCATCCGGACCGATTTCACGATGACATTTCTCTCCTTCTGGAATCTTAAAATCTTTGATTAATAAAACTCCTTCATGCGCATAATCATCTAAACAAATAATATGCTGTAAAAACTTAAGTTTTTCTTTAATTCTTAAAACAACTTCTAACATTTTTTTAGAAACAAAAACACCTTTAGACTCTGAATCATTTAAAATAAACTCAACCTCTGCATCGCTAAGTTTAATATCCATCGGAACGGTAATCGCCCCAACATTCACAATACTAAAAAAAGCTAACGCCCATTCTGGACGACTTTCGCTTAAAATTGCAAATCGATCAGTTTTTTCTACTTTTAACTGTTTTAAATTGTAAGCAATATCTGCAGTACGATAACCTAAATCAATATATGATATTTTCCGAAAATGATCCCCATCTTTAATCTGAACTGCAGGAATTTTAGAGTATCTTTTATTAATAGTAACTAAAAGCTCAATAATAGTGACATTTTTAAGACTGACTTTGGCCATTATTTGTCTCCTCTTTATGATGCTTTGGACGAAGTGGTTCTGCTGGAACACCAAAATAAATTGCTTTTGTCTCTACCTTAGTATTTTTGAGTAATACCGCACTTGCACCAATAATCGCATTATCTGCTATTTCACAACCCGGCATAATCGTGCAATGCGAACCAATAGTTACATTTTTACCAATCACCACTTTTTTTAATTTTAAAAATCCGCGTTCCACCATATGCGCATCAATAATCGCTCCACCTCCAACCACGGTATTATCACCAATCTCTACTAAACTTGCATCATACACATGCGGAGAATTTATCTGAACATTTCTACCTAATTTTGCTCCCATCATACGCAACAATAAATTCATAAATGGTGTACACAAAAGAAAATTAGAAAAAGTAAAATTAATCATTTGATATAGTGAAGAAATAAACGCCCACTGCAACGCCATCCAGGAAAAAATCGGATACTTCCCCTCTTTTAATTTTAAACGAAAGATCATTATCGTTAACCCGCCTAAAACCACTAAAGTTAACCCAAACAGAAAAAAAGCCGCAGCCACAGAAAAACCGATTCCTAAAAATTGATAAATCGGACTCATTACAGAAACAAAACTCCAAACTTTAAAAAACAAAGCTACACCCGGAACCAACGCTAAACCAAAATAAAAAATACCTAACGCATACATCAATAAAGTAAATATCAACTGCCCTAAAGTTAACAAAATAGATTTAAGCATATCTCTCCTTATTTAACCGTCTCTTTAAACCACTTCTTAATTGCATCTACTAAAACCTTACTATCCTTACGCATCAAAAATTCTGCGTGTGTCCCACCTTTTATAATAACAATTTTTTTCTTACTCTTAGTTTTACGATAAAGTTTCACTGAATGTTGATACTTAGTAACCCAATCTTTATCTCCATGAATATATAAAATAGGTGTTTTGACTTTGCTCACAACATCAATAGGATTTTTTTTACTTAACCAGAAAGGTCCAGGACGAATCCCTTTTCCAATTACTCCATCCTTAGTAAAAAGATTATATTCAATATCATTTTCCCAATCCAACTCCCAAAATTTAATATCAACCTTAAGCGCATCGATAGGAGCACTGACACAAACTAAACTATCAACTAATTTCTTTTCTGATAAAACATTAATACTAATCGCAGCACCATAAGAAAACCCCACTAACCCAATCTTTGCATATTTTGTTTTAGCAAAATTTAAAACCGCTTCCAGATCATTAGATTCAAAAGATGTCCAACTGAATAATCCTGTACTTTTCCCATGCCCGCGAAAATCAAACATTAAAATATCGTATTCTGATATTAATAAATCTTTGAGTTTTTTCAGCAACACACATTCTTTACTGTTAAAAAAACCATGTGCAACAACAATTAACTTTTTCGCACCCTTAGAATAAAGCGTATAAGCAATTTTTTCGTTATCTTTAGTTATTAAATAAGATGATTTAACTTTTAAATTCATATTTTTAAAATCTGCCTGACTAAATCATCAGGATGTACTTTTAAATAACCTTTACGTTCTAAATCTTGCTTCAGCTCAGCAATTTCTTTCATCACATCATTTACCAACTCTTCTTTAATCTCATATTTTTCAATGTTAATCGGCTTACCAAATTTAACGGTAATAGGAAATCGTTTAGGGAATATTTTTGGTACTGGCCAAGCTTCATAAGCCCCTTCAATCGCACAAGGAATAATATCTGCACCAGCTAACCTAGCAATTAAAGCAATTCCTTCTTTGCCTTCTGTCAACTGCCCATCTACAGTAATCTTGCCTTCAGGAAAAATACCAATCGAATTTCCGGATTTTAATATCTGCACCGCATTTTTTATTCCTTCCTTATTAAAACCTCCCCGATGCACAGGAATATACCCTAATTTTTTCACACACCACCCACGGATTTTAAGCGCAAAAATAGTATCTGCAACCATAAAATACATTCTCCGAGGATAAGCACTTAATAAAGCCACTCCATCAATCTGACTTGTATGGTTTCCAGCAAAAATTAACTTTTTGGTTTTAGGTAAATTCTCTAATCCTTCGACTTTAAATCCGAAATATAAATGCATGATAGTTTTAAAGAAAAATCTAAAAATTTGATATCCCCAGCGTCTTTCATGTAAATAAACTCGCAGTCCTACATAAATTCCTACAACCGCCACAACCATAAACAAAATAGAAACATCTACTCTCTTAATTAAAAATCCCACTAAAAGCAAACTCGTTAAAAAAACTGTATCAGTCAAAATTCCACGCGCAGCAAAAACTTTTCCCTTTAAATCATCAGGAATAATCCGGCTAAAAATTGTATCCATAGTAATGGTAACCACTGATGAACCAATACCTACAAAAAACAAAACAACAATTGTTACCCAAAATCCTGGCCTAAAAGCAAGTAATCCTAAAAATAATCCGGTAATAATAAAACCCAAAGTCAACGCTCTCAAATAAACAACTTTATCCTTACGCAGCATAATAATTCCTGCTCCAGCAAGCATTCCCACACCAACTGAAGAAAGAACAATACCAATTCCTAAAGTATCCTGTTTTAAAAAATCTGTTGCATAATTTAAAATTAAAATATATCCAAAACTGCTCATAAAAGAAAAAACACTGGCAATAAAAATCAAATCCCAAACTACAACATGGCGTTTTATATACTTCCCACCCTCTTTAATATCGCTAATTAAAGACGCATAAACTTTTTTAAATTCTCCAACCGGAACTTCTTCTCTTTTATAATTAATTTTTAAAATAAAAATAGCTGATAAAATATAAGTTACCCCATTCCAATAAAATGCTGCCTGTGCACCAGTAAATTTAATTACAATCCCAGACAAAAGCGTTCCCATCAAAGTCGCCATCATACCAGTGGATACAATTAAAGAATTCGCTTCCAACAAATTATCTTTCTCAGTAATATTGGCAATAATACTCATTTTGGCAGGAGTAAAAAGCGCAGTAAAGCAACCTAAAATAAAAAACCAAATTATTATATAGACAAGATTATGCGTATTTAACCAGATAAAAGGAATACAAATTACTAACGCGGCACGTACAAAATCTGCAAAAACCATTAAATTTTTACGAGAGAACCTATCCACCAATGCACCAAAAACCGGTCCAAAAAGTAAAAAAGGCAGCATGGCGAAAAAAGTAATCATCGCCACTTTATCGCCTTTATCTTGGGATGAAACCAAAACAAAAGCTAAAATTCCCATCTGCGTCAACCGATCCCCTAACGCAGAAACTAACTGGCCCAACCATAAACATAAAAAGTTTTTATTTTTTCTTAAAAGTTGCAACATTTTAACTCCTTAATAGTATATTTATTAGATATATCGGCAAAACTATCATATTCTCAAATTTTAAAATTTATCATTTAATTTTCAAAATATATTACTTTTCTAACTTTTTCAAACTCAAATAATCAGCTGGAAACAAAACTGTATCAACAACAGTTGAAAATGTTAAATCAACTAAAGATAATGGCACTATAATAGGAGAAAATGTTTTTATAATTTTATAATTAATTGCACAACTCAAATAACCACAGCTATAATCTGACTCCAATTCTTCTTTAGACCTAAAAGTAAAAACTTCAACTAAACCTTTTATATCATTTTTCACCCCAGGATAAACTTCTACAGAACCAACACCTCGACTGAATTCGCTTCTTTTATGTATCGAAGCACATCCACTACAGAACACTAAACATACAATTAAAATCAAAAATATTTTTTTCATAACTTTATCCTTCTTCTAAATTTCTGGCCCATTCAACCACTAAATTTGATAACTGTTCCAATTTATTATCCTTAATCACAGACGTAATTTCTTTTAACTTCTCCTTATACCCCGGCCAAGCTTTATCTAAAATATCTGAACCTTTTTGGCTAATTTTCACTAAATTTACTCTACGATCACCTTCTTGATTCACACATTCAATATATCCTTCACGTGCCATACGATCCACTAACCTAGTCATATTAGACGCAGTTACAATTAATTGTTTACCAATCTGAACCTGGCTTATTCCTTTTTCTTTACCTATATGTTTAATAACCATCAAAGCATTAAACTTGGAAACTGTTAAATCATACGGTCTTAAATAATCCGAAATCATTTTATCAATCAAGGAATAAACCCAAACTATTCCATAAACTGCGTTATCTTTATACTTATCTTTGCGCATTTCTATTCCAAACCTTTCGATTTGCTTCATAAATCCCTCCTTTTACCTTAAAACAAGTTTACACTGCAATAGTTGACTTGTCAAGTATTTGTCAAAAAAAATTTATTTAGTATTTAAAACTATTTTTGTTAACGCTGAAGAAGAATACTTAAAATCTATACCTATATTAGTAGCCTTATCCACCAAAGTAAAAACATAAGGCCAATTATCACAGAATTGCGTACCTGTAACTAATTGGCCATTATGCATTACCTGCATTCCCAAAGCTAAAACATCCGCTTTTTTAGCTAATTTACATTTAAAAGAATGATTAATCTTCCCACGCTTAAACTCCCACTTACCTATTACAAAAGGATTTTTGAAGTAAAAATATGGCAGTAAATCTGCAATCATCGCTCCTTCTAAAAACTGACTGTTTTCTTTATTAATACTTGGATCATCCAACTGCTCAAAAGTAACCGCTTCCCCCAAAAGCACACCTTGATTAGGAAGAACTATCCCCGGATTAAACTTAATCCGCTCTAAATTCAACAAACTTTCATCTAAAATCAAAGCCCCATACAACTCCTGAAATAATAAATCTATCTTGCAACTTTTGGGTGGAACAAATTTTTCAATTGCAGAATGAATTACTTCTACTTTTTTACTATCTTTAAACTTCTTTTGAAGATAATCCACACAAAACTTATTTTCTTCAACCGCAAATACTTTTTTTGCACCTAAACTAACTAAATAATCCGCAATTCGCCCCAACCCAGCTCCAGCTTCAACAACATTTTTACCTCGCACAAGTTGGCGATTATCCCAAAGCAATTTTTTAAAAGCACGCTCTCTTTTCTTATCATCATAAATTCCAATAAATGTAAGAAAATTATCTACTTCTAATATTTTTTTGTGGGACAACTCATTAACTATTTCCATAATTTTAATTATAAGTGAAAAACTAAAATTCCACCTTAACTCCACCATTAAAACTAAATCCCGGCATAGAATAATCTTTCATCACTTGATATTTTTTATTAAATATATTATTTACCGAAGCAAAACAAGTTATGCCTGTGCTAAACCGTTTAGAAACATTAATCCCTACGGTAAAAAAATCTTTTACAAAAACAGAATTAGTTTCATCATGAAATCTTCTCGAAGTAAACTGTCCTTTAAGTTCAGCAACAAAACCATTCAAATCTTTAAACTTTAAAGAAGAATCCACTTTATGCTGCGGTTGATAAACCAAATACTTATGCGTCTTAGCATTTTTCGCTCTCAAATAAGTATAATCAACTCCCCATTCCAACCAACTAGTAATCGCAAACTTATTCTCAAATTCAATACCATCCATCTTTGCTGAATCTACATTATTTGGACTCCACACCCAATTATTTTCTGTCCAATTAATTAAATCTTTATAATCATTATGAAAATAAGTTAAACCGAATTTATAAAATTTATTAACATCAATATCTATTCCCAACTCTTCAGTGACGCCTTTTTCTGGTTTTAAATTAGGATTGCCAATTGCCCATCCCTGATCTGGCCAATACAAATCATTAAAAGTCGGCGCACGAAAAGATCTACTCACTAATACATGAAAACGAACATTTTCTTTTAAAGCATAAAGTGCACTTAAAGAAGGACTAAACTGTGTCCCAAAATTAGAGTAATCATCAACACGACCACCTAAATTAATATGCAACTTCTGATCAAAAAAATTCACTTTATTTTCTAAATAACCCGCACGAACATTATATTTATGTTTTGCAGTTTCTGAACTATTGTTTAAATTACCAACATAATTAAAACCACCTATTAGTTGATAAAATTCATTAAATTCTTTATTCAGTTGAATATCCAAACCTCGAGAAGTTGTTGCATGCCTATTTTTACTACCCGCAGTATCCCACATCGATCCAGCTGAATTTTCTACAAACTCCAGTTTTTCATAATTCTGATAAAAACGAGTAGAAACATCTACAATATTCTCAATCTGCGATTTCCAGTTAAGATCAAAATAATTTTTTGTACTACGCTGACGGTCATC